>JALWUZ010000626.1 GCA_027079895.1 Anaerolineae bacterium | reverse complement strand
GGCCTATGCCCCGCCTCCGGCTTATGGGCCGTCGCAGCCTCCGCCGCCCCCTCCCGCTTTCGCCGCCGAGGAGCAACCCAAGAGCAAGAAGGGGCTGTGGATTGGGTGCGGCTGTCTGGCCGTCCTGGTGCTCTGCATAGGCGTCGGGTTGTTCCTGTGGTTCGCGCCGGCCTCTTTCTGGCAGACGTTGATCAACATGGGGATACCGGTGCCCTCCTGGCCCTTCTGAGACCCGCGAGGCGGGGGATTTCGTCATCGGCCCGTGACGGCGATGTGCCGCTCACGGGCCGGTCTCGTTCAGGGTATGTAGTCCCGCAGGATGGAGCCGCCGACGAACTCCCGCAGGATGGAGTTGTCCGGTATCAAGTCCATACCGCAGGGCTCGAACCACTGGAGGAAGGTCAGCAGCCGTTTGGCCTCCACGCGGCGGGGGCTGCTGGGCTCGACCTGGAGCAGGAGCGGCTCCGCCAGCGGCTTGAGCACCGCCAGTTCGTACACCAACGCCGAGTTGAACATAGCGTCGGCGTTCTCCTGGTAGGGGAAGATGTGCCGTTTCTCCCCGCGCCGCACGCTTTCCCAACGGTTCAGCGTCTCCTCGGCCGTGTATCCCCGATAGGTCGCGTCCCGCACGATGCGCCGCAGAAGGCGGGTGTCGGTCGTCGGGATGCGGTTGTAGCGGTCAACGTTCAACTGGGTCAGCGCGGAGACGAAGATGCGGAAGGTGCGCTCCGGCGGAATCGAGGGTATCAGGCGCGGGTTGAGGCCGTGAATCCCCTCGACGATGATGATGTGGTCGGGGCTCAGTTGCACCGTCGGGCCGGGCTCCCGCTTCCCCCGTTTGAAGTTGAAGCGGGGCAGTTGGACCGATTCGCCGCGCATGAGGGCCAGGAGGTTGCGGTTGAACAGGTCGAGGTCCAACGCCTCCAACGCCTCGAAGTCGTAGTCGCCGTTCTCGTCTCTGGGGGTGTGCTCCCGATCCACGAAGTAGTTGTCCAGTCCCAGCGGGAAGGGTTTGATGCCGTGCGCCAGGAGTTGCACCGAGATCCGTTTCGAGAAGGTGGTCTTGCCGGCGGCGGAGGGCCCGGCGATGAGCACCAGCCGGATTTCGTCGCGGTAGCGGGCGATCATCTCGGTGATGCGGGCGATGCGCTGGGAGTGGAGGGCCTCTGAGACGAGGATCAGTTCCCGAATGCGACCGTTGGCGATGGCGTCGTTCAGCCCGCTGACCGACTCGACCCCCAGCAGCCGGAGCCATTCGCCGTACTCGCGGAAGACGGCGGTCAACTGGGGGTAGTCGCGCATTGGCAGGAGTTCGGTCGGCTGGTGGCGGCGGGGGTATTGGAGCACGAAGCCCGGCGGCCACACGTGGAGGGCGAAGTAGCGCAGGTAGCCGGTGGAGGGCACCATGTAGCCGTGGAAGTAGTCCCGGCATTGGCGCAGCCGGTAGAGCCCCAGGTAGTCCTTGCGGCGGCGTTCCAGCAGTCGGACGCGCTCCATCTCGCCCCGGGCGCGGAAGTGGGCGATCGCCTCTTCCAGCGGCACCTGCTCCCTGGTGATGGGGGCGTCCTCGGCCACGATCTGCCGCATACGGGCCTCGATGCGGGCCAGTTCGTCGGCGTTGAACGGCTCCCGTCCCTGCACGCGGCAGAAGAAGCCGCCGAAGGGGAGGGTGTAATCCACGAATACCCGCGCCTCCGGGAACAGTTCCCGCACGGCGACGAGGAGGAGGAAGGCCAGCGAGCGGCGGTAGATGCGCACCCCGTCGGAATCGGAGAGGAAGATGGGCGTGACCTGGGCGTCCCTTTCCAGGGGATAGGTCAACTCCCGCAGTTCACCGTCCACCAATCCGGCGATGACCGGCACGGGGCCGCCGCCCACCGCCGTTTGCAGATACTCCTCCAGTGGCGTCCCCACCGACGCCTCGAAGACCCGCCCATCGGGCAGGCGTACTTGAGCCGTCTCGCGCGGCTCCGCTGCCCAAACCTGCGTGTGTTCGGTCACAGTTTTCACTCCCTCTTCACGGAAAGACCACTTTCCCCAACATCGTCAGCAGCATGCAGCCGCACACGGCCACGTCCAGGAAGAGCAGGACGGAGAGCACCAGCCGTTGCCAAGACGGGAAGTTCTGAATCGTCGTCTTGACGGCCTCCAAGGGGGTTTGCTTGGGGTGTGCCTCCAACTCCTCATCGGCCTGGATGATCTGCTCCCGCAGGCCCTCCAGCACGTCCGCCGGTTCCTGGGGCTCCTCCGCCACCTCCGCTTCCGGCTCCTGCGGGGGCGGCTGCCCTTCGAGCGCGGCGGCTTCTTGCGGCTGGGGGGGGGCTTCCGGTTGCTCGCTGAACTGTTGGTCGCGCAACTGAATGAGCCAATCGGGTAATTCTCCCGGTTCCGCCATCGGGCACCTCCTTTTGACACCCTCGAATGTGACGCCGGGGCCGGTCGGCCACCGTGTCGGCTAGGATACCGCTAAATCGGGGAAAAGTCAACCGCTTGCTTCCTAAAGCCAGGGCTTTTCAAAGTTCTTACGCTTACGGTCAAAGGGGTAGGCGATGGCACTGCCATCGCCTACCCAGCGCCCTTCTACAGCGAACGCAACGGCTCGGTCGCTGGGCCATCCCCCTGTCCATCCGCCAAATGTCAAAACGTTGAAAAACCCTACCCTAAAGCATTGAGAGCCGGGGTCGCCGTGCCCCGGCTCTCGCCAAAAGGAGGAGAAGAGAAACCGCCCGTAACTCGTGCGTATCTTACCACATTTCTCCCCCTCTTGTCTGGACGCTTACCCTACGGAAACCCTACGAACGCCCTACGCCCCCTTGATGGTCGGGAGGACGAAGGTGAACACGCTCCCCCGGCCGGGGTTGCTCTCCACCCAGATCCGCCCGCCGTGTTTGTCAATCACCGTTTTGACGATCGCCAGCCCCAGCCCGCTGCCGACGATGCCGATCGTGTCGCTCGACTCCACGCGGTAGAATTTGTCGAAGATGTACGGCTGCTGGGCCGGCGAGATGCCGATGCCGGTGTCGGCCACGTGTACCACGATGTGGCCGTCGTCCTCCTCCGCGCTCACGGTGATCCGGCCCCCCTCCGGCGTGTACTTGACCGCGTTGCTCAGCAGGTTGTCCATCACCTGACGCAGACGGGTGGGGTTGCCGCGCACCAGGACGTCGGAGGCTGGGAGGTGTGATTGGAGTTCCTGGTGCTTCCGCTCTGTCAGAGGAAGCATGCCCTGGATGGACTCCTCGATGATCTCGATCAAGTTGCAAGGGGTCATTTCCAAGTCCAGGCCGGTCTCCAAGCGGTCTACGTCGAGCAGGGTGTTGATGAGCCTGAGGATCACGGTCATGCTGCGGCGTACCCGCTCGATGAACGCTTGTTGTTGCTCGTTCAGCGGCCCGGCGCGGGGGAGCAGTTCGACGTACCCCTGGATGGTGGTCAGCGGCGTTCGCAGGTCGTGGGAGATGGCGGTCACGAATTCCGATTTGATACGGTCGAGTTCCTTCAAGTGGGTGATGTCCTGCATCACCAGCACCAGCCCGACCCCGGCGATGGGGGTGAGTTGGGCGTTGAAGGTGCGCCCGTCCTCCAGCGGCACTTCGGCGAGCACCACCCGGTTGGAGCGGTGAGCCTCGGCGAACATGTCCCGCAGGATGGCGTGGGAGAGGGCTTTGTCAATGGGCTTGTCCAGCAGGTCCCCGTCGGACAGGGAGAGGGCTTCTCTGGCCGCCGCGTTGCACAGCAGGACGCGGTTTTTCTCGTCCACCAGGATGATCGGGCCTTTGGTCTCCTGGAGCACCCTTTCCCATTTGACGCGCTCCGCTTCCACCGCCTCGAACAAGCGGGCGTTCTCGATGGCGATGGCGGCGTAGTCCGCCAGGGCGGAGAGGAGGTGACTGTCCCGTTTCGAGAAGGGGCGCGGCACTTCACGGTTGACCACTCCCAGGACGCCGATGACGCCGCGGTTCGGCGAGCGGAGCGGGACGTAGAGCAGGGCTTTCGTGAGGTATCCGGTGACGATTTTGGACGTCTCGCCTGAGATGAGCACCGGTTGGTCGCTCTGGATCACTTGTCCGGCGACGGTGTCGTC
>JALWUZ010000625.1 GCA_027079895.1 Anaerolineae bacterium | reverse complement strand
GCGACCGGCGGCATCTGTTTCCAGGAAGGGTGGAAGTCGGTCGCCTCCGGGTACGCCGATGTGGTGCTCTGTTACGGCTTCGAGCAGATGAGCCACGTCGAGACCTGGAAGGGGAACGAGTTCATCGCCCTGGCCTCCGACGTCTCCTTCGATTATCCGGTAGGCGGCTTCTACTCCGGCTACTACGCGATGATGGTCACGCGCCACATGAAGGAGTTCGGCACTACGGTGGAGCAACTGGCGCACGTCTCGGTCAAGAACCACATCAACGCCTACCACAACCCCTACGCCCAGAAGCGCATGCGGCTCACCATCGAGGACGTGCGGGCGGCCCCGATGGTCGCCTGGCCGCTCACCCGGCACGACATTTGCGTAATGTCCGACGGCGCGGCCTGCACCGTCCTCTGCTCCGAGGAGGGGCTGACGAAGTTGGAGAAGGCCGCCGGGCGGTCGCTGCCGAAGGTGCGCGTCACCGGCATCGGGCGCGGCACCGACGCCATGCGGATGGCCGACCGGCCCCATCAGTCCTACGAGGATTTCTACAAGTACAACGCGCTCCCCAACGAGATGGACGACGACTCCCGCGCCTACTACAAGGAACTGTGGGATCGGGGATTCCGTTACCCCGGCGTCCACTCCTTCCGCGCCGGGCGGATGGCGAGCCGCGAGGCATATCGGAACGCCGGCATCACCGACCCGCTCCACGAGTTGGATTTCGTCGAGTTGCACGACGCCTACACCTCGTCGGAGATTCAGACTTACGAGGACATGGGGCTCTGCCGGTACGGGGAGGGCGGGCCCTTCGCCGCCAGCGGGAAGGCGTTCATACCGGGCATTGACTACGGACTCGACCTGCCGGAGGAGCCGGCCTGCCCGGTCAACCCCTCCGGCGGCCTGATTGCCTGCGGTCACCCCGTCGGCGCGACCGGACTGATGCAGGCCGTCTTCGCCATCTGGCAGTTGCAGCACACCATCGAAAAGCACTTCGGCGACCCCACCTTGCAGGTGCCGAACGCCAAGCGGGGCGCGATTCAC
>JALWUZ010000624.1 GCA_027079895.1 Anaerolineae bacterium | reverse complement strand
GCATTGAGCGGGGCGCAGAGCCACGTCTACACCTTCACCGCCGCGAGCGTCTTTAGCGGCGAAGTGCAGGCCGCCGCCAGCGACCGCGCCACCAACCCGGCGGTCGGCACCTTCCGCCTGGTGCGCGACGCCGCCCCGCCGCAGGTGTGGCTGGAGGTGCCGCGCCGCGTCTACACCGCGGCCATCCCGGTCACGTGGGGCGCGAGCGACGGTAGTTCCGGCGTGGCCCGCTACGACGTGCAGGTCAGCGTCGAAGGCGGCCCCTGGAGCGATTGGCTGACCGGTACGTTGGCCACCGAGGCCACCTACGTGGCCGGGGAGGGCGGGTGGTTCACCTTCCGCGTCACGGCCACGGACAACGTAGGCAACGAGGCCAACGCCGAGGCGCAGTCCAGGCTGGCCCGCGTGACCAAGTACTACTACCACGGCGGGCGGCGGGTTGCGATGCGGGCGGGAGGTGTGGTGTACTACCTGCACGGGGATCACCTGGGGAGCGTCAGCCTGGTGACGGACGCGGCGGGCAGGGCCCACGCGCGGCGGCTGTTCCGTCCCTACGGCGGGACGCGCTGGCAGGACGGCACGTTACCAACCGACTTTGGGTTCACGGGTCAGCGGGAGGATGGCAGCACGGGGCTGGTGTTCATGCACGCGCGGTATTACGACGCGCGACTGGGGAGGTTCGTGAGCGCGGATACGGTGGTGCCGGAGGCGGGGGAGCCGCAGGACCTCAGCAGGTATGCATACGTGAGAAATTCACCGCTGAATTATCGGGATCCGACTGGGCACTGGGCGTGGGTTCCGCTACTTGCTGTGGGCGGTGCCATACTAACCACTGTGACTTATGCTGTAACTACGGACAACTTTGAAGTGGGGGAGTGTTTACTTGCAGCGAGTGCTGGTGCTGCCGGTGGAGCACTGATCGGCACTGGCGTGGGTGCAGTAGCAGGCAGCGCTTTGATCGCCGGTGTAGCGACAGGTGCAGGCGTTGGAACCGTGGCCTCTGCGGAGGCTCATATGGTTGCGCATGATGATTTCGA
>JALWUZ010000623.1 GCA_027079895.1 Anaerolineae bacterium | reverse complement strand
CAACACCTACCAGCACGTCGGCCTGCCCCCCGGCCCGATTTGCAGCCCCAGCCTGGCCTCCATCCAGGCCAGCGCGTACCCCGCCACGACCGATTACTACTTCTTCCTGGCGGACTGCACCAAGAACGACGGCAGTCATCTGTTCGCCCGGACGCAGGAAGAGCACAATCGGAATTACGTGATGTGCGGTGGCGTGGTTCCGTGACGTGCGTCTCAGCCGCGCTCTGCTGCTCGGCGGGCTGTCGCTCCTGCTGGCTCTGGTGGGAGGATGCCGTCTGCCCGGCGCGGTGCGCCCGACGGTGAAACTCGGCCTGGCGGCTCCGTTCGAGGGGCGGTACCGGTACGTGGGGTACGATGTCATCTACGCCGTCCGGCTCGCGCTGCGGGAGGCGAACGCGGCCGGCGGCGTCGGCGGTTACGGGGTCGAACTGACGGCCTACGACGACTCCGCCGACCCCGACCTGGCGGTCGAGACGGCCCGGCAACTGGCGGTGGATTCGGCCCTCGTCGCCGTGAGCGGCCATTTCCGCACCGAGACGACGGCGGCGGCCATGCCGGTCTACGCCCAGGCGGGGCTGCCGCTCGTCGCCCCGGTGATGTGGGACGCGCCCCCCGCCGGAACGTCCGCCGTCCTCTTCCGTCTGGGGCCGACCGGAGAGGAGTTGGCCGCCGCCCTCCTGGAACGGGCCGCCGCCGACGGGCGGGCGTTCGCCCTGGTGAGCGACGGCGGCGCACTGGGACAGGCCATAGCGGCCGAGGCGGCGCGGAGGGGGACGAGGCCGGTGGTGACGGTCGCGCCGCAGGAGGAGGGCTGGTCGTCGGCGGTGCTCTCCTCCGGCGCGGAGGCGGTCGTCTGCGCGACGCCGCCGGTGGCCGCCGGGGAGGTGCTGTCCGCGCTGCGCTCGTCCGGCTGGGAGGGGGAGTTTCTGGGGGAGCCGGAGTTGGCGGCCCCGGCCTTCGCCGCTCTCGCCGGTGGGGACGAGGGGGTGGCCTACGTGACCCCTTATCCGCTGCCTGGGGAGGAGTTCGCCGCCGCTT
>JALWUZ010000622.1 GCA_027079895.1 Anaerolineae bacterium | reverse complement strand
TCCCTGGGCCGCCTCGACGACGCCACCGCCGGAGTCGAGTTCCTCCTGACCGCCGACCTCACCCAGGCCCGCACCCTGGCGACGACGATGGAGGGGCTGAACGCGCGGCGCAAACTGCTCTGCGACCAGGTGGCCCAGGCCGCCATCGCCCAGATCGAACAGGACCCGACCCTGCTCGACTACGCCGCCCTGGTGCTGAGCCATCCCGCCTGGCCGCCGGGAGTCGTCGGCGTCGTCGCCGGGCGTCTGGCGGAGCGGTACCACCGCCCGACGATCCTCATCGCCACGCCGGAGGGTGAGATGGGGCGCGGCTCGGCCCGCTCCGTCCCCGGCTGCGACATCCACGCCGCCATCGCTGCCCAGCGCGACCTCCTGGTGCGCTTCGGCGGCCACCCGATGGCCGCCGGACTGACCATCGCGCCGGAGCGCATCCCTGACTTCCGGCGGGCCCTCTCCCGCACGGTGCGGGAGATGTGCGGCGACGAGCCGGGCCGTATGGCGGAGACACTGCCCATCGCCGCCTACCTCCCCCTGGCCGACCTGTCCCTCTCCCTGGCGGAATCGTTGGAGCGACTCGCCCCCTTCGGGCCGGGCCATCCCCCGCCGACGCTGGCGACGCGCGACCTGCGCCTGCGCACCCACACCCCCATCGGACGCACCGGGGAACACCTCCGGCTGCTCGTCGAGGACGAGGCGGGGACGGTGCAGAAAGTCGTCTGGTGGCAGTGGAACGGCGCACCGCTCCCGACGGGCCGCTTCGACCTGGCCTACACCGTCCGCGCCGGCGACTATCGGGGGCGGCGGGAGGTGCAGGTGGAGTGGGTGGACGCCCGCCCCGCCGCCGATGAGCCGCCGGTGTCGGTGCGCTCCTCCCTCGCCGTGAACGACTGGCGGCCGGCGGACGACCCTCATCGAACCCTCGAACGTCTCCGCGCGGCCGGGGATGACCTGATGGTCTGGGCCGAGGGGGAGGGCCGGTCGGCGGTCGCCGGGCGTCACCGATACGACCTGGAACCGGCCCTCCCCCTCGGCCCAGAC
>JALWUZ010000621.1 GCA_027079895.1 Anaerolineae bacterium | reverse complement strand
TGAGTTACGCCCGCTCGGACGCCTTCAGCCAAGCGGACGCCGACGTGCTTCAGGCGATCGCCTCCCAGGCCGCCGTCGCGCTCGAAAACGCCTGGCTCTACCAGGAATTGCAGGAGCGCACCGCGCGGCTGCACGCGGCCTACGAGGCCCTCAGCGCCCAGGCCCAGCAGCGGGTCGAGTTCGTGCGCACCATCTCCCACGACCTGCGGGCCCCGCTGACGTTCATCAAGGGATACGCCGCGCTGATGTCACAAGGGGAATTGGGGGAGGTGAACGAACGGCAGCGCGAAGCGTTGGAGACCATCATCTCGAAAAGCGACATGCTGGCCCAGATGGCGGAGGACATGGTGCTGGCCGAGCAGCGTCGCCTGGACGCCACCACGATGATTCCACTCTCCCTCTCCACAATGGCCCACGAGGCCGTCCGAGGGGCCCAGGCGATGACGGACGAGCCGCGCCTCGTCTTCCGCGTCGAGGCCCCCGCCGACATCCCTCTGGTGCTCGCCAACCCCTTGCGGATGGAGCGCGTCTTCGACAACCTCCTCAGCAACGCCGTCAAATACAGTCCCGACGGCGGCACCATCACCGTGCGGGTGAAGCAGGCGGGGGAGTACGTCCAGGTGACGGTCGCCGACGAGGGCATCGGCATCCCGCCGGAGGAGGCGGAGCACATCTTCGAGCGTTTCTACCGGGGAGATGGACGGGCTGCTCAGGTGGCCGACGGCTTCGGCCTGGGGCTTTCCATCGTCAAGGAGATCGTCGAGGAACACGGGGGGCAGATCTGGGTGGAGAGCGAGGTCGGGGTAGGGAGCGCGTTCCACTTCACCGTCCCGCTCCCTCCACAACGACCAGCACGTCCCCCTGGCCGACCTCGGCCCCCGGCTCCGCCCGCAGAGAGCGCACCACCCCCGCCTGCGGAGAGCGCAGTTCCAGATTCATCTTCATAGACTCCAACACCGCCACCACATCTCCGGCCCCGACCGGCTGCCCGACCGCGACCGGCACGTCCACCAGCAGGCCAGGCAGCGGAGCCCGCAC
>JALWUZ010000620.1 GCA_027079895.1 Anaerolineae bacterium | reverse complement strand
GTTCGGCGCAACGCTCGCCGGCCTGGTCGCCGACGAGTTCCGTCCCCAGGCCGCTCAGGCCGGTCGGCCCGCCGAAGTAGACGGCGACGGAGCCGCCGGAGTAGTCCGTAACGGCGACGAGCAGGTCGTCGTAGCCGTCGCCGTTCACGTCCCCGGCCCCGGCGACGGCCGCGCCGGGATGGGTCTGCGCGGAGCCGAGCAGGCTCCAATCGGGGGCGGCGTGGAGGCCGTCCGGGCCGCCGTAGTAGACGAAGACCGCCCCCGCGCCGCCGTCATAATCCGGTGCGCTGACGACGATGTCCCAATAGCCGTCGCCGTTCACGTCACCGGCCCCGGCGAGCGTCGCGCCGAAGTGGGAGGCGGCGGTCTGCGTCGAGGTGAGGACGCTGGCGGGCGTCTCCCCCGGCCCGTCCGGGCCGCCGTGATAGACGAAGACGGCCCCCGCGCCGCCGTCGTAGTCCGGCGCGGCGACGAGGAGGTCGGAGAAGCCGTCGCCGTTCACATCCCCGGCCCCGGCGACCGCCATGCCCAGGTGGGCGTCCGCGGCGGGGCCGATGGCGTCCCACGCGGCCGGGGTTTCGAGCAGCGCGGCGGGGGCCGCCAGGACGACGGCGGTCGGCAGGAGGAGCGCGAGGGCGACGATGGAAACGAGACCGATTGATTTGGGGGTGCTGGTTTTCGTTTGCATAGTGGGGACATTATACACTGTCTTGGAATCTTTGCCATGCGGCGGTCGCGGGGCGTGCGCCGCCGGGTAGGCGATGGCATTGCCATCGCCTACCCCTGTGAGCGTAGGCGTAAGAACCTCGAAAAGCCCTAGTCGGCGGTTGCGGGGCGTGCGCCGCCGGTGCTCATTGGAACAACTCCTGTATCAGCGGGTTGATGCTCTCCCAGCGGGGGAGGAGCACCGCCCCGCCGTCGGCGGTCGTCCAGGGGGCGACCATTTCGTCGTCAATGGCGCGGTACTCGATGCCGTCCGGCCCGACGCGGTAGAGCACCGCCGCCAGGAGCAGCCAATCGCGGTCGGTGAGGTTGGTGTCCAGCGCGTCGCTGACCTGCTTGTAGACCGCCGGCCAGCGCAGCCAGCCGCCCGGCGACAGGAGACGGCGGGCCAGCGCGGCCAGCACCGCCTGTTGCCGACGGGCCCGGTCGAAGTCGGAGGAGCCGTGCCGCGAACGGGCGTACCGGAGCGCAGTCTCGCCGTCCATGTGCTGCCGCCCGGCGGGGATTTCGATGTGGAGCGTGCCGTAGTCGTCGGTCGGGTACTCGTCGTCCACGATGGGCCGCTCGACGACCAGGTCAACGCCGCCGGCGGCGTCCACCACCGCGCGGAAGCCGTCGAAGTCCACCCGCACGTACCGCTCCACGTCCACCCCGAAGTTCAGCCAGATGGTCTGCATAGTCAGCGCGGGGCCGCCGCCGCTCCGCTCGTACTCCCCCCAGAAGTGGGCGGTGTTGATGCGGTTCGCGCCGTAGCCGGGAATTTCGACGTACAGGTCGCGGGGGATGGAGAGCAGCGCGGCCTGGGGCGCACCGGGATCCACCGTCAGCAGCATCAGCGTGTCGGAGCGGGCGACGAACCCCTCATCGGGGCGGCGGTCGAGTCCCAGGAGCACGATGTTCATCCGGGGCTGGGAGGCGACCCAGAGCCAGAAAGCGGCCCGTCCCACCGTCCAGAGCAGGAAGAGGGCCAGCAGCCCCCCGATGAGGCTCACCGGGCGCGGCACTCGCCGCGGCCATAGTCTGCGGAAATTCATCTGCCAACTCCTCATCTCCCGCCCGTCCTTTCGTCCTCCGTCTCCAGCGGTATGCTGTTCCCCGCCAGCCAGCCGGTCGAGAAGGCGGCCTGGAGGTTGTAGCCGCCGGTGTCGGCGTCCACGTCCAGCACCTCCCCGGCGAAGTAGAGCCCGCGCACCAGGAGGGATTCCATCGTGCGCGGGTTGACCTCCCGCGTCGCCACCCCGCCGGCCGTCACCAACGCTTCCGCCAGGGGGCGATGGCCGCTCACGGTCAGCCGGAAGTCCTTGAGCCAGCGGCGCAGCCGGGCCCGTTCCCGCGCCGTGATCTGGTGCGCCACTTTGCGGGCCGGTATCCGCGTCTGCTCGATGCAGATGGGGATCAGTTTGGCCGGAAGCAGCCCCTTGAGCACCGTCCGGTACTGCCGTTTCCCCTGCGAGTCCAGGTCGCGGAGCAGACGGCGGTCCAGCGTGTGCTCGTCCAGGGCCGGTTTGAGGTCCAGGGAGAGCGTCACCGCCTGCCCGTTACGGAGCGCGTCCACCACCAGGCGGCTCAGCGAGAGGATGATCGGCCCGGAGACGCCGAAGTGGGTAAAGAGCATCTCGCCGAACATCTCCGCCGTCCTCTTCCCGCCGACCAGCACCCGCACGGTCACGTTGCGCAGGCTGAGCCCTTGCAGGCGCGGGGCGACGGTGCCGGCCGTCACCAGCGGTATCAGGGCGGGGCGGAGCGGTACGATGGTGTGCCCGACCGCCTCCGCCCAGCGGTAGCCGTCGCCTGTCGAGCCGGTGCGGGGATAGGAGGCCCCGCCAGTCGCCACGATGACCGCCGGGGCGCGGAAAGGGCGTGCCCGGCCGGCCACTGTGACGCCGACGACGCGCCCCTCGGCGACCAGCAGGCGGCGCACCGGCGAGCGGGGCCGCAGGTTGACCCCGTGCTCTGTGGCCCGGCGCACCAGCGCGTCCACCACGTCCTGGGCCTGACTGCTGACCGGAAAGACCCGTCCGCCGCGCTCGACGACGGTACGCACGCCGGACTCCTCGAAGAAGGCCACCAGGTCGGGGGCGAAGAAGCGGTGGAAAGCCTGCCGCAGGAAACGTCCCGTCGGCCCGAAGTGGGCGATGAACTCCTCCAGGGGGGCGGCGTTGGTCAGGTTGCACCGTCCCTTGCCGGAGATGCGCAACTTCCGCCCTGGACGATCCATTTTCTCCAGGAGCAGCGTCCGCGCCCCGCGCTCGGCGGCCCGGATGGCGGCCATCAGCCCCGCCGCGCCGCCCCCAATCACGATGACCTGGTAGTCCACCGCTCACTCCACCTCGGAGAGCGCGTAGCGGTACTTCCCCGAATCCAGCACCGGAATCTCGTCGGGGTACTCGAATCGCACCGTGACCTGCTCGCCCAACGCGGTGTGGATCGTCCGCTCGATGGTCGCCAGCCGCTCGGCGTCCAACTCCCCATCCCGCACGATGCGCACGACGACCAGGTCGAGCGATTTCTGCACCACCTGGAAGCGGCGGACTCCCGGCATGCCGAACAGCGGGCTGGCGAATCCGCCCCAGACGGTGCGTCCGTCCGGCGTCCGAAACATGTCCACCCGGCGGCCTTCCACCACCGCCATCAGCGGCAACTCGCGCCCGCAGGGGCACCGGTCGCGGGTACTCCAGGCTCCCATGTCCTCGATGCTGTAGCGGATGAAGGGCATGCCGTGATTGTTCAAGTTGGTGACGACGATGTGGCCGGTCTCCCCCGGCGGGGCCGGCTCGCCGCTTTCCAGGTCGCGGACGATCTCGATGTAGTTGTTCTCGATGCTGGCGTGCAAGCCGGTGTGGGCGTCGCACTCGCAGGCGACGCCTCCCAGGTCGCGCGTCCCGTACCGGTTGAACATCCGGCAGTGGAAGGTCTCCTCGATGAACTGCCGCTGGGCCGGGTAGAGCACTTCGGCGGAGGAGAAGATGCCGTCGAAGGTGAGGTCGTCGAATCCCTGCCGACGGGCGAACTGGGCGAAGTGGTACAGGCTGGAGGCGTAGCCGAACAGGAGGCGCGGGCGGCGGCGGCGCACCTCGGCGGCGAAGGCGGCCATGCTTTCGTCGGTGAGGACGTAGGCGTTGGTGACAAAGCGGTTCAGCACCCAATCCATCAACCGCGTGCGCAGCGACTGCGCCAATGCGACCTCGAAGTTCGTCCCCCAGATGTAGGCGTGAATCTGGCCGAACTGCCACCCTGCCCAGCCCAGGTGACGGTGGAGGTCGGCGGTGACGTAGTCCCGAAAATCGTTGTCCTGCATGAAGACCAGGGGACGGCCGGTCGAGCCGCCGGTGGTCAGTTGGCTCAGATGGGCGCGGCGGCGGCTCTCGGTGGTCAGCAGGGCGTCGAAATTGGCCCGGATAGTCGCTTTGGTGAGGATGGGCAGGCGGCGCAGCGCGGCTACGTCGTCCAACACCGCCTCCGGCCGGAAGCCGACCCGGTCGAACAGGCGCCGGTAGTAGGGCACGTATCGGTAAGCGTAGCTCAGCAGATGGTGGAGTTTGCGCCGTTGCAGGGCCAGCAGGTCGGCGCGGCTCCACCACTGGGTGCGGTTCAGTTCGTCCAACCGGTCGAGCACCCGCCGGCCGGTGACGACTTGATAACCCTTGAGCAACAGACGACGCCAGGCGGACATCAGATCCTCCTTCCCAGCAGCCAATCGCCCAGCCGGGCGGCCCGGTCGAGCGACCCCAGCCGTCCCCAGACCAGGTTCACCAGGCGATACAGCGTCGGCGCGTAGACGAAATCGTAGGCCCCGACGTAGTAGACTACCTCCCCGCCGAACCCGCGCTTGAAACGGTACACTCCCCACAGCCCGCCGGTCTGCACGGCGGGGAGAGGGCGGCCGGCGTGGACGTGGGCGCCGACGGCGTCGGGGATGCCCCACAGGTCGTAGGCCAGGCAGCCTTGCGACTTGGCCCAGCGGATGCCGGCCCACATCAACGGCTCGTTCAACTTCAACTTCCGATGGGCGACGGAGGAGCCGCTGTGGAGCGTGGCCGCCCAGCGACCGAAGAGCGCGGGGAGGCGGGCGGCGACCACTTTCCCGCGATAGCGGGCCAGGAACAACTTGACGAGCCCCGCCGGGGCCAGCGCGTTCCACTCCTGCCGGTAGTAGTCTGGGGAGCGGATGGCGAAACGGGCGCGGCGGGCCGTTTCCTGCAACAGACGGTAGAAGACATCCAGGTCGGCGGCCTGTCCCTCTTCGACGACGACATCCCGCAGGCCGAGGCGGATGTTGCGTCGCGTCTTGCGGTGCATTCGTGACAGGATGGCCGACTCGTCGTCCGTCAGAGAGATGACCAGCGTGCTGCGGGGCTGGTTGTGGAACTTGCTGGGGCGGAAGCCGTAGGTCAGCAGGCGGCGGTGGGCCTCCGGCGAGTAGCGCACCGGAGGTTCCATTTTGAGGAAGATGGCCCGCCGACGACGGGCCGCCGCGTGGACGGCGTTCAGCAGGGCGTGGACGGCGGCCGGGTCGTCCCAGGCGACCAGCGGGCCGCGCGGCACGTAAGCCAGGCTCCACCGGCCGGCGAGCAGCGGCTTGATGAGCAGTTGCGCCCCGCCGACCCAGCGGCCATCCCGTTCCACGGCCAGCCGCACCACCTCCCAGCCGCGAGCCCGCTTGAACTCCCCCCAGGCGTATCCTTGCATCAGGAGGAACTCCGGCCAGCGGGCGACGAACTCGTCCCAGTGGCGGGACTCCTCCGGCGGTACCGTAATCACATCCACCGAATCAGGCTCCCCCGGGGGCCGAAAGGGTTGGGGTGGAAGTAGAACCGCGTCAGCCCCAGTACCCGCGCTTTCGTGAAACGGCAGACGACCTCGAACCCCAGGCTCTCGTGTAGCCGCACCGAGGGCTCGTTGTCCACCGCGACCAGCGACAACGCCCGGCGGAACCCGCGCTCGCCGGCCAGCGCGAGCATCCAGCGCACCAGGGCACGCTGGAATCCCCGGCGGCGGTAGGGTGGGCTGGTGAACAGGTCGAACAGGAAGATCTCCCCCGGCGCGAGGGGGACGTAAGTCCGTTCGATTTCCAAATCCACCTCCGCCGTGAACCAGCCGTGCGCCACCGGGCGGTCGGCGTGGAAGGCCAAAACACCGGTGCGGCCTCTTTTCAGCAACAGACCGTACCACAGGGCATCCGCCGGAGAGCGCATCTTCTCCAACAGCGGCAGGTCGGCGGGCGTGACCTCGCGGAAGGTCAGGGGGGAGTCCGTCGGCGGGGTGGCGACGCGGCCGGCGAGCGGGAGGGCGTAGAGGAAGCAGTCGCCGCGGAAGAACGCCCAGCGGCGGGCCACGGCCAGCAGCCGTCCGAGGGCCGCGCCGAGGCCACGAGTTCGCCGCGTGTGGGTGAAGCGCCAGCGAATCTCACGCGCCCTGGCTCCCAGATGTCGTACCCTCACCGGGTGGCCACCGTCACTGCTCGCCGCAACGGGCCTTGAGTTCGTCGTAGGCAGCCTGCAAGTCGGCGTTCTGTTGCCGGAGGTGGGCGATGATGGCCTCGTCGGTGGCCAGCATCCGATTGACGAGTTGATTCATCACATGCACGGCCAGCGGCGCACTGGTGTACAGCAGGCGCAGGAAGTCCTCGCGGGCGATTTCGAGCGTGGTGGTTGGGGATGTCGTCCGCACCGTGGCGGTGCGGGTCACGTCCCGCACCAGGGCGATCTCGCCTACGAAATCGCCGCCGGAGTGACGGTTCAGCACCTTTTCGACGCCGCCGTCCAACTGCTTGACGACCTCCGTATCGCCAGAGGTGATGACGTAGAACGTGTCCTCGGTGGCCCCTTCCTGGCACAGGACAGTATCCGCCGGGTAAGTGTGCCACTCGGCGATCTCGGCCAACGCGGTCAGATACTCGTCTTCCATTTCGGGGAACACCTGGCGCAAGGCTGCGACTTTGTCCTGGTTCATTTCGTCCTCCTGTGATGTTGGTCTCAGGTCATCCCGCCCTGTGAAAAAGCACTTGTGCCGGTGAGCAACGCCGCCAGGTCGGCGGTTCGCTCCAAGATGACGGCGGCCCCGGCCCGTTCCAACTCCTCGCGCTCACCGAAGCCGCACAACACCGCCACTGCCCATGCTCCGGCCTGTCTGGCGGACTTGACGTCCACCGTCGTGTCGCCCACCATCACACACCGATCCACCGGCACGTCCAACAGGCGGCTGGCGTGCCGGATGGGGGCCGGACTGGGCTTGAGCCGCCAGGTGCTCTCGCGCGTCACCAGCGCGTCGAACAGCCCTTCCAGCCCGTGCTGAGTCAGGAAGGCCAGCGTGTCGTCACGCCCGCGCGTCGTCACCACCGCCAGACGGTAGCGGGGGCGCAGGGCGGCGAGCATCTCGCGGGTGCCGGCCATCAGGCGGAAGTCGGGGGTGGGCGTCCGACGCCGTCTCCACCAGTTGGTGAGCGTCATCAGCGGCCCGTCCAGTCCCACGATGTCAATGGCGGTCATCAGGGCGTTGACGGGGGTCTCGGAAGCCATGACGAGGCGGCGGGCGGCGCGGGTCGGCTGCGGCCAGTGGAGGGTCTGCAAGGAGCGCGTCAGACGCTCCACGGCCTGGTCGTCGGTGTCCATCAGCGTGCCGTCTAGGTCGAAGAGGACGGCGCGGATCTTCTCCGGGGCGAACATAGCGAAATGATAACACAGAATCGGGGCTTGACAAGAAAAAAAAGTGTGTTATAATTCCGCGCGGTTGAGAGAGGGTCTCGCTCACAGGTTGTGGGAAGACCGAGACAAAGGGATAGGGATGAGGCAAGACTGCCGGGTGAGCCGGCAAGTTGCCTGGCCGATGTCAGAAGGTTGACATCGGTTTTCTTGTCTCTCTTGACAAAAGACCGGATTGTGTTATCATAGCCCGGCGTGAGAACCTTGACAACTGAAGAGTGACAGGAAGGACAGCGGAACTCGGGCCAACGTCAAATAGCCGTGGCAACACGGTTAGATTTACGGAGAGTTTGATCGTGGCTCAGGATGAACGCTGGCGGCGTGCCTAATACATGCAAGTCGAACGGGAACCCTTTGGATTCGTCTGAAGGGGGAGAGTGGCGAACTGGTGAGTAACACGTAGGTGACCTGCCCCGAAGATGGGGATAACCGCTGGAAACGGCGGCTAATACCCAATGTGCTCGGCGATTCGGTTCGTCGAGTAAAGCTCCGGCGCTTCGGGAGGGGCCTGCGGCCTATCAGCTAGTTGGTGAGGTAACGGCTCACCAAGGCTAAGACGGGTAGGGGGCGTGAGAGCGCGGTCCCCCACACTGGCACTGAGACACGGGCCAGACTCCTACGGGAGGCAGCAGTCGGGGATATTGCACAATCGGCGCAAGCCGGATGCAGCGACGCCGCGTGGGCGATGAAGGCCTTCGGGTTGTAAAGCCCTTTTCTGGGGGAAGAGGAAGGACGGTACCCCAGGAATAAGTCCCGGCTAACTACGTGCCAGCAGCCGCGGTAAAACGTAGGGGACGAGCGTTATCCGGATTTACTGGGCGTAAAGAGCGTTGAGGCGGTTCCGTAAGTTGGACGTGAAAGCCCCGGGCTCAACTCGGGGAGGCCGTTCAATACTGCGGGACTTGAGGGCAGCAGAGGGAGGTGGAATTCCCGGTGTAGCGGTGAAATGCGTAGATATCGGGAGGAACACCAGTGGCGAAGGCGGCCTCCTGGGCTGTTCCTGACGCTGAAGGCGAAAGCTAGGGGAGCGAACGGGATTAGAAACCCCGGTAGTCCTAGCCGTAAACGATGGATGCTGGGTGTGGGGGGTGTAGAGTCCCTCCGTGCCGAAGCTAACGCGTTAAGCATCCCGCCTGGGGACTACGGCCGCAAGGCTAAAACTCAAACGAATTGACGGGGGCCCGCACAAGCAGCGGAGCGTGTGGTTTAATTCGATGCTACACGAAGAACCTTACCTGGGCTTGACATGCAGGTGGTAGTGAAGCGAAAGCGGAACGACCCTTCGGGGAGCCTGCACAGGTGCTGCATGGCTGTCGTCAGCTCGTGCCGTGAGGTGTCGGGTTAAGTCCCGTAACGAGCGCAACCCTCGCCCTTAGTTACACGTGTCTAAGGGGACTGCCTGGGATAACTGGGAGGAAGGTGGGGATGACGTCAAGTCAGCATGGCCTTTATGTCCAGGGCTACACACACGCTACAATGGCCGGTACAATGGGTCGCCAAGCCGTGAGGCGGAGCCAATCCCCCAAAGCCGGTCTCAGTTCGGATTGCAGGCTGCAACTCGCCTGCATGAAGTTGGAGTTGCTAGTAACCGCGCGTCAGCAATAGTGCGGTGAATACGTTCCCGGGCCTTGTACACACCGCCCGTCACGTCATGGGAGCTGGCAACACCTGAAGCCGGTGGGCCAACCCGCAAGGGAGGCAGCCGTCGAAGGTGGGGCTGGTGACTGGGACGAAGTCGTAACAAGGTAGCTGTAGCGGAAGCTGCGGCTGGATCACCTCCTTTCTAGGGAGAAAGGTCAAAGGCGGTCATCTGCCGGCGACCAAACTTGCCGAGGGAAGCCCCTTCCTGTCACTGCTCAGTTGTCAAGGTCCGCTCCTTAACGCGGGCCTGTAGCTCAGTCGGTTAGAGCACTCCTCTGATAAGGGAGTGGTCCCTGGTTCGAGTCCAGGCAGGCCCACAGGCTCAATGGCCGCTGGCTCTGGGGATGTAGCTCAGATGGGAGAGCGCCTCCCTTGCACGGAGGAGGTCAGGGGTTCGAGTCCCCTCATCTCCATCGGGAGGCTTGACAGGTTGCGCTAGTTGGGGTATACTGCCCGCCGGTTGGGAGGTGCTGGAATTATATGCTGACTGGCAAACAGGCCGGAGTAGAATAGCAGGGCGGGTGGAACGTATCTAAGGCGATCAACGGCCTGGATAGTGTTCCAGGCCGTTTCTGTGTCGAAAAATTGACGATTGTTCTTTGGCGATGAACTCGGTTGGTCGCCAAAGGCCAGTCGCCAAGACTGGAACGGAAGGCACTTTAACAACTGAACAGAACGCGAAAACTTCAATTTCTCCGCATCACGTTGTTAAGCTACTAAGGGCGTACGGTGGATGCCTTGGCGCCAGGAGCCGATGAAGGACGTGGTACACTGCGATAAGCCTCGGGGAGCCGTGTGCAGGCGTTATATCCGGGGATGTCCGAATGGGGAAACCCGCCTGGGCAATACCCAGGCACCGTCGGCTGAACACATAGGCCGGCGGGGGGAACGGGGGGAACTGAAACATCTTAGTACCCCCAGGAAAAGAGAGCATTCCCTGAGTAGTGGCGAGCGAAAGGGGAAAAGCCCAAACCGGTGTCACTGAGTGGTGTGCAGACCTATGTGGCACGGGGGTTGTAGGACCCGGTTGGGATACTGCACGAGTCCCAAGGAGTTACAAAACCGGCTGTTAGTCGAACCTTACTGGAAAGAAGGGCCGCAGAGGGTGATAGCCCCGTAGACGAAAACGGCTCGGTCTCCTACCGGTGTTCCTGAGTACCACGGGACACGGGAAATCCTGTGGGAATCCGGGAGGACCACCTCCCAAGGCTAAATACTTCCTGGCGACCGATAGCGAACAAGTACCGTGAGGGAAAGGTGAAAAGTTCCCCGGAGAGGGGAGTGAAATAGAACCTGAAACCGTATGCCTACAAGCGGTCGGAGCACTATGGCGTCTCTTGCTACCGAAGGGCTGGGGCTCCCTCCTGATGATTCCGCTTCGGCGGGGTCGGAAGGGGGTCGAGCGTGAGGCCCAGAGGTCAGCCTCCCAAGGGCCAAGCCTTCGGGCACGGCCGGCGGGAGCGCTGGGAGCGCAATGTGTGACGGCGTGCCTTTTGGAGAATGAGCCGGCGAGTTACTCTCTGTCGCGAGGTTAAGGCAGTCACAGCCGGAGCCGTAGCGAAAGCGAGTCTGAATAGGGCGTATTAGTGGCAGGGAGTAGACACGAAACCAGGTGAGCTACCCATGGCCAGGCTGAAGCGAGGCTAACCCCTCGTGGAGGGCCGAACCTTTCACTGTTGCAAAAGTGTGGGATGAGCTGTGGGTAGGGGTGATATGCCAAACGAACCTGGAGATAGCTTGTTCTCCCCGAAATAGCTTTAGGGCTAGCCTCGTGTGTTTAGTACTGGAGGTAGAGCACTGGATGGGCTAGGGGGCTGATAGCTTACCAAACCCAACCAAACTCCGAATGCCAGTACTCCATAGCACGGGAGTCGGACTACGGGAGATGAGTTTCGTAGTCGAGAGGGAAAGAGCCCAGACCGACGGCTAAGGTCCCCAAGTTCAGGCTAAGTGGGAAACGAGGTGGGATTGCCCAGACAGCCAGGAGGTTGGCCTAGAAGCAGCCATCCTTAAAAGAGTGCGTAATAGCTCACTGGTCGAGCGATCCTGCGCGGAAAATGTAACGGGGCTCAAGCCTGACACCGAAGCCACGGGCCGCCGTGTCAGCGGCGGTGGTAGGGGAGCGTTCTGCGGGCGTCGAAGCCGTACCGAGAGGAGCGGTGGAGCGCGCAGAAGTGAGAATGCCGGCATGAGTAGCGTAAAACACGTGAGAACCGTGTTCGCCGTAAGTCTAAGGTTTCCGACGGAAGGTCAGTCCACGTCGGGTTAGTCGGGCCTAAGCCGAGGCCGAGAGGCGTAGGCGATGGACATCCGGTTAATATTCCGGAACCACCTGAGAGGAGCGATGGGGGGACGCAGTATGGTAGGCCAGCCCGTTACTGGATTCGGGTGCTAAGCCGTTAGGGCGATGACGGGGGTAGGAAAATCCGCCTCCCAGCCTGAGCGGTGATGGCGGTGCCATAGAGCCAGAAGTGGTCGAGCCATGCTGCCAAGAAAAGCCTCTAAGTGTTGAATCTCGGGTGCCCGTACCGCAAACCGACACTGGTAGACGGGTAGAGTATACCAAGGTGAACGGGAGAACCCTCGTTAAGGAACTAGGCAAAATAGCCCCGTAACTTCGGGAGAAGGGGTGCCCCGTTAGGGTGAAGCAACTCTGCTGAGCCCGAGGGGGTCGCAGTGACAAGGCTCTGCCGACTGGTTACCAAAACCACAGGTCTCTGCAAACTCGTAAGAGGATGTATAGGGGCTGACGCCTGCCCAGTGCCGGAAGGTTAAAGGGAAGGGTTAGGCTTCTTCGGAAGCCGAAGCTCTGAACTGAAGCCCCGGTGAACGGCGGCCGTAACTATAACGGTCCTAAGGTGGCTGCGCTGCCTGCCCCGACGGTAACGTCGGGGGAAATACCTGGCTGTATGCGGGAATACCCTGAGAGCTCGTCCTACTCGGAAGATGAAGAGTGCTTCCAGTAAAAATGGCCGAGATTGGGCAATCCGCAGGAAACTCTTGAACAAAGAGGATCCCCAGAGACTACACGCCAGGCGTCCAGTTTCAGAGAGAGGAGGCCAGGATGGATCTCAGCCCCGACTGGGTGGTCGGGTTCGTGGATGGGGAAGGGTGTTTCTATGTAGGCATCAATCCCCAACCAACAATGAAGCTGGGATACCAGGTTTTGCCCGAATTCCGTGTGGTTCAACACGAGCGCGATATACAGGTGCTCTATGCTCTGAAGCGATTCTTCCGCTGCGGTGTTGTGCGCCGCAATCACGAGGATCGCTACGAGTTGCGAATCCGCAAGTTCTCTTGTCTACAGAAGGTGGTGGCTTTCTTTGAGCGCCACCCCCTCAAGACTAAAAAGAACGTGGATTTCAAGAAATTCGCCCATATTGTGAGATGGATGGAAGAAGGACAGCATCTCACATTAGAGGGGTTGATCAAGATCATCAAGATGTCGCTCTCGATGAACCGCGGGAATAAGGTCAAAGCCCAGGAGATCCTGAGGCTCCTCCAGCAAGAGGCTGGAGGAAGAGATAGTCCGCCCCAGGCAGAAATGTCTGGATAAGAGTGAGCGAAATTCCTTGTCGGGTAAGTGAAGAACTTGCCCCGTCATCCCGCGAGGGATGACAGTATACCGGCTCATATCGGAGAAGCCCTCCTATCCCAGCGGGTGGGGTAGTGGGTAATTCCGAGGGAAGTCGCCCTGGTGACAGGGTTGACCCCGTAACGACTGACCCGAAAGGGGAGGCGCACTGCTCTCCGTGCGCAATACGCCGGCTCTCACCCTCCTTTTAGGAGATAGGGGTGACTATGGAGACATCCTTCAAGGAAGGAGAGACTGTGACGCTTCAGCCGTGGTACGTGACCGGCTTGGTGGAAGGAGAAGGGACGTTTGCGGTCACTTTCAACAAACGCCGCAAGCTCAAGGTGGGCATAGAAACCCGTCCGTCCTTCTCCGTGACTCTCCATCGGCGCGATCTGCCGCTGCTGAAAGGGTTGCAGGCTTTTTTCCGGTGTGGTGCTATACGCTATAGCCGCACCGATCGCACTTACAAGTATGAGGTGCGAGCAGTGGGGGACTTGGTACGTAAGGTGCTCCCACATTTCGAGAAGTATCCGCTGGTCGGTGCTAAGAAGCACGACCTGGACAAGTTCGCCCGCATAGTCCGGTTGGTCAACGCGAAACACCATCTCAATCCGCGCTATCTGCGTCAGATTATAGAGATGGCTTACACTATGAATCCGTCCGGTAAGCGGCGATACAGGAAGGATGATCTCCTAAAGTTGCTCGGTGAGATGAAGGTATAGTCTGCACCTTGTGGAAACACAGGGATAATGCGAAGTTCCGACCCGCACGAATGGCGTAACGAGTGGAGCA
>JALWUZ010000619.1 GCA_027079895.1 Anaerolineae bacterium | reverse complement strand
AGTCCCGCTTCGCCCCATTGCTCATCGCCGGCTCCCAGGTGACGCTCCTCACCCGCCGCGCCCTCGGCGGCGCGATGGCGGGGCGGGTCGGCACCGTCTATCTCGACCTGATGCCCCTCGAGGCCGGTGCGGAACTGGCCCGCAAGTGGGCTCGACGGCGCGGGATGGAACTGCCTCTCGAACTCGCCTTCACCATCAGCCGCTTGACTCGCGGCCATCCCTACTACATCTGGTGTCTCTTCAACAGCCGGATGCCCGATTGGGACGTGAGCACCGAGGAGGGGGTGAAGCGCGTCCTCGCTTTCGAGGTCGAAAACCCGCAAGGGCACATCAACGAGTTCTGGCGCGACCACTTCCAGCGCAATATGGCCGCCGTCAACGAGGTCAACGCCAAGAAGATGGTGCTCTTCCTTCTCCAACACCAGGGGGAGGAAGTCCCCGTGGACGAAATCATCTCCACCCTCCACCTCCCCATCTCGAAGGAGGATGCCAACCGGAAGTTGCGGCAGATGGTGTGGGCCGACCTGATTCAAGAGGTTGGCGGCAGCCTCTACACCGGGTTGCGCGACCCGATGCTGGCGCGGGTGCTCCTGGTCGAGTACAGTTGGGAGTTGGAGCAGATGCGCCGTTCCGCGGCTGCGCACCGGGTGGAGGCTGAGATTGAGGCGGAGGTAGTCGCCGCGCAGCGGGAGTTGATTGCCCACCTGCGGGCTGAACTGCGCCACTGGGTGGGGCGCGTGGCGGAAGCGTTCATCGAGCGGGTGATGAAACGGTGCTTCGAGGGCCAGAGCGTGGACGGGGGCTACTTCCACCGCGCCGCCTCTGTCACTCTCCCCCGCTTCGCCCGCGTCCACACCGCCTACGCCAGCCCAGAGGGAGCCGCGCGTGTGTACCAGATAGACCTCTACGGGGAGCCACAGTCCCCCGCCGCTCCCCACTGGGCGGTGGAGGTGAAGAACTGGGCCCGTCCCGTCGGGCGGCCGGAGGTGGAACACTTCTTGCAGGCCGCCGAGCACCTGCGCCAGGAGCGCGGCCTCAC
>JALWUZ010000618.1 GCA_027079895.1 Anaerolineae bacterium | reverse complement strand
AGATGGGGCCGGTCTCGACCGGGCTCGGCGAGGTCTTCCATTACATCGTGCGATGGAAGGGAGTCGACGCGGCGAACTTCGACGTGCAGCGTCGAGCGGAGTTGCTCACCGAGCTGCGCACGATTCACGATTGGGTCATCCGTCCGCAGTTGCGCATGGTGTCGGGGACGGCGGAGATCAACAGTTGGGGCGGCTTCGAAAAGCAGTATCAAGTTCGGATCGAGCCGGAGCGATTGATCGAGCACGGTTTGACGTTCGATGAAGTGGTGCAGGCGGTGCGCGCCAATCATCGAAACGTCGGCGGCGGCAACATCACGCAGAACAGCCAGATGCTGCTCGTTCATGGGATCGGGCGCACGACGACTCGCGATGAGATCGGCAATATCGTCATCAAGGCGAAGGACGGCGTGCCGATCCGAGTGCGGGACGTGGCGTCGATCGAGATCGGCCACGAGATTCGGCGCGGCGCGGTGACGGCCACCATACACAGCCGACACGCGCCGTAAGGCGTCAGGCCGTCGTGATGGCAGAGAGTGGGCAAGTCCACCCCGGCGGCCCGCACCGCCTGGAGCACCGTCGCCCCGTCGGGGACACCGATTGTACGTCCGTTCACCGTCAAATTCACCATTGGCCTCACCTTCGTCCGGTTATCTCGATGGCGTCAACAGGACAGACATCGTGACAAATGCGGCAGTGGATGCAGACTGTCTGGTCAATGACGTGGGGCTGCTTCGGCTCCCCGCTGATGGCCCCCACCGGGCACTCCCGCTTGCACAGCCCGCAGCCGGTACACCGGTCGGCGTGGATGACGAGCCGGATCAACGCCCGGCAGACTCCCGCCGGGCACCGCTTCTCCTGCACGTGGGCCTCGTACTCGGCGCGGAAGTAGCGCAGCGTGGAGAGCACCGGATTGGGCGCGGTCTGCCCCAGCCCGCAGAGTGACGCCTCCTTGACCCAGTGAGCCACCTCCTCCAAATCGTCCAAGTCCTCCGGCGTCCCCTGCCCCTCGACGATGCGGGTCAGAATCTCGTACATGTGGCGCGTCCCGTCGCGGCACGGAGTGCATTTGCCGCAGGATTCGGCCATCGTGAAGCCGAGGAAGTAACGGGCCACGTCCACCATACAAGTCTCCTCGTCCATCACCACCATGCCGCCGGAGCCCATAATCGAGCCGGCGGCGGTCAGCGACTCGTAGGTGATGGGGAGATGGAACTGTTCGGCGGGGAGACAGCCGCCGGACGGCCCGCCGGTCTGCACCGCCTTGACCCGCCGCCCGTCCAGCCCCCCGCCGCCGATTCCTTCGATCATCTCGCGCAAAGTCAGCCCCAGCGGCACCTCGACCAGGCCGGTATTGGCGACCTTGCCGACGAGGGAGAAGACGACCGTACCGGCGTTCCCCTCCGTCCCGATGGCGGCGTACTTCTCCGCCCCCTTGCCGATGATGACCGGCACCGTCGCCAGCGTCTTGACGTTGTTGATGACCGTCGGCTGCCCCCACAGGCCGCTGACGGCCGGGAACGGGGGTTTGGGACGCGGCTCGCCCGCGCCCCCCTCGATAGAAGCGATGAGGGCGGTCTCCTCGCCGCAGACGAATGCCCCCGCGCCCCGCACGATGGCGATGTGGAAGTCGAAGCCGGAACCGAGGATGTCGTCCCCCAGCAGGCCCAACTCCTCCGCGCGGGCCGTCGCCTGGGTGACGCGCTCGACGGCCAGCGGATACTCGTCCCGCACGTAGATGTACCCCTGGTGCGCCCCGACCCCGTATCCGGCGATAGTCAGCCCCTCGATGACGCTGAAGGGGTCGCTCTCGAGGACGGTGCGGTCCATATACGCGCCTGGGTCCCCCTCGTCGCCGTTGCAGATGACGTATTTCGGCTCGCCGGGCGCGTCCCGGCAGATACGCCACTTGCGCCCGGTGGGGAACCCGGCCCCGCCTCGTCCGCGCAGCCCGGAGCGGAGCACCTCATCCACCACCTCATCGGGAGTGAGGTCAAGCAGGGCGCGGGCCAGCGGCGCGTACCCGCCTCGGGCGACGTACTCCTCGATGGACATAGGGTCGAGAAGCCCGCAGTTGCGCAGGACGATCTTGTGCTGTCGGGCGTAGAAGGGGAGTTCGTCCAGATAGGGGAGCGATTCGGACTCCGCCTCTCCCTCGACGCGCATACGGGCCAACGCGCCCTCCTCCGGCAGAACGCCATCCGCCAGCGAGCGAAGCAGGGCGCGGGCCTGGTCGGGGGTCACGTGGGAATAGAGAACGCGCCCCCGGCCCGGCAGTGCGACATCCACCAGCGGCTCCTGCTGGCAGTAACCGAGGCAGCCGACGGGGACGATGGCCGCTTCCAACCCCAGACGGTCGGCCTCCTCCCGCAGCGCGTCGAAAACCGCCCCTGCGCCGGCGGCCCGTCCGCAGGTCGCCATCCCGACGTTGATGCGCGGACGAGGGGGATACAGGGAAGCCAGCCCCGCCTTCCGCAAACTCTCCAAATCCGAACGGGTACGTATCTTCATCTGTCCATCCTTGCCCCAAGTGGTGAGTCCCAGCGCCGCTAGATGCCGCGCATAGTCAGCGGCAGGTAGACCCTCTTGTCGAGGGTGTGCGTCTCGATGTAGGAGGTGATCAATCGGGTGACGGCCTCCTGGTCGTCGGCAATGGCAGTCATCTCTCCGGTGTGTGAATACCCTTCCAGATAACTCAACTCGACGGTGTACCCCTCTGCTTCCAGAGCGGTGGTGAAGGTGATCGCCTGCTCCGGCAGAGATGGCAACTCGTCCTCACAATAGAGCACGTAAAAGGGCGGCGGGGCCTCCCCGGCCTGCACGTAAGTGAGAGGGGAAGCGTCCTCCAGCGCGCTTTCGTTTGTGCGTCCTCCGAGAAAGGTCTGCGCGATGTTCAAGTCAAAAATGTGGGACAGGTTTTTCAAGTCATACGCGCCGCTCATACTGATCACGCCGCGCATAGAACCCCGGAGCGCACGGTAATCCTCGTGCGTGGCGAGCAGACTGACCAGGTGCCCGCCGGCCGAGTGGCCGAACAGGAAGATGTTGCGCGGGTCGCCGCCGTAGGCCGCTATATTCTGGACAGTCCACCCGAAGGCCGCCGCCACGTCCTGGATGTTGTCGTCGTACCAGGCCGCTTTGGTCGGGTTGGCCGGGTTGCAAGGGTCTGCCTCGCCGTCAACGTGATAGACCAGGCTCGAGGTCAGCCGGTAGTCCACGTTGACCACCACCCAGCCCAGTTCCGCCGTCAGGACGGGGGTCAGATAGTCGGTGTACCACGCGGCATACCCGTCGGTCCAACCGCCTCCGTGGACGAAAAAGACCACCGGGCGGTCGCTCAACGCGGAGCCGTTCTCATAGGGCTGGATGACCTCCACCGTCCGGGTTTCGAAGTCGCACTTACCGCTGTAACGTGCGTCGGTGATGTGGAACGGCTGGTCGGGCAGGTACATCTGCTGCGTGACGACAACATCGTAAGCGATGGTGCCCGGCAAGGGGCTGCCGATGGCCGTCGGCGAGCGCAGGCCCAGCAGCAAAAGGGCGATTCCCAACAAAATACGTGCCAGACGTGAACCGCTCATCTCGCCTCACGCACCGCCTGGAAGAAGGATTCCTCATCGGGGGCGATCACCACCGCCATTTCTACCCCCTCCTGGAAGAAGCGTCACAGGAACTCCCTGCGTCATTCTCCATCCCACTTGATCCGCCGCATAGCGGCCACTCCCATCTCACGCACCGCCTGGAAGAAGGACTCCTCATCGGGGGCGATCACCGCCTCGGAAACCAGGGCCTCCAGTTGAGAGGGCGGGAGCAAGTTCAACTTCTCCTCCACGTCCAGAGGCAGCATGACTTCCCCGAACCGCATACGCAGCACCCGCCGCAGAATAGAGCGGCTGGTGTCCCGCTGGCCATCCCGATAGCCTAACCGCATGCCCTCCATCCTGCCGCGCGCGAGACCCTCGTTCCATTTCTCTTGCAGCCAATCGTCAATGAAGGTCGCCCCCTTCGCCATTTCTGCTCTCTCCCGGAAGAAACGCTGCTGTTATTCTCCATCCCAGTTGACCTGCTGCATAGCGACCTCTCCCGCCTCACGCACCGCCCGGAAGAAGGACTCCTCATCGGGGGCAGTCATTGCCTCGTAAATCAGGGCCTCCAGTTGAGAGGGCGGGAGCAAGTTCAACTTCTCCTCCACGTCCAGAGGCAGCATGACCTCCCCGAACCGCATATGCAACACCCGCCGCAGAATAGAGCGGCTGGTGTCCCGCTGGCCGTCCCGATAGCCTACTTGTATGCCCTCATGCAAGCCTTTCTGCAACCCTTCCTGCAATCCTTCCTGTAGACCCTCAAGCCTACCTCGTGTGAGGCCCTCGTTCAGACCCTCCAGCCTACCTCGCGTGAGACCCTCGTTCCACTTCTCTTGCAGCCAATCGTCAATAAAAGTCGCCTCCTTCATCATCTCCACCTCCTCCCGGAAGAAACGCCACAGGAACTCCCGATCGAAATACCGCGTCCCAATCGTGACGGCGCAGGCCAGCAGATCGGCCCGCTTGCGGCGGTCGCTCTCCTTCAAAATCAACTCCCGTTCCCGCGCCAACACCCGCGCGTCCGGCTCCGGAGTCAACATCGCCAGTAACGGAGCCAATTCCGGCCAGCGGCCCGCCTCGATCTCCTCCCGGTACTCCCACAGCCGCACCACCTGGTACTCGAACCGGTTGAGTACCAGGTCGTCCACGGCGACATCGTAGGACTCCGGCAGCGACTTACCTCGTGGCGTCAGGTAGATCACGATTGTGATGACCGGCGTGTCCATCTGCTTGGTCAGCAGGGCCGAGTAGACGAACAGCCGCTGGGGGACATCGGCGCGGTGTGTGACCTGGAACTCGATGTGCAACAGGTACTCCTGCTTCCCCCGAAGCACCCGATGGACGAAATCCACCCGCTCTTCGGGGATGGACAGTTCCACGTTCTCCAAAGTGCCGGCCAACTTCAGCGGCACGTCCGGCAGGGCGAGCCGCAGGAAAGCGTCGGCGTAGTTGCGGGCCAGCACCTTCAGTACCCGGTCGAAAGTCTTGACGGTACTCATACTCCACCGCCAAATCAATCGTACCGCTTCAGAATCCGCTCCACCCGCTCCGGCTTCAGCCGCCCGTAGGTATCCCCGTCCACCCGCACGACGGGAGCCATACTGCACGAGCCGACGCAGTAAACCGTCTCCAGAGTGAAACGGCGGTCGGGGGTAGTGCCGCCGGGGCGCACTCCCAGGGCGGACTCCAACTTATCCAGGATTTTGTCCCCGCCCCGGATGTAGCAGGCGGTCCCCTGGCAGACCTGAACGGTGTGCCGTCCGCGCGGCTCGAAACTGAAGGCGGCGTAGAACGAGGCCGCGCCGTAGATTTGGCTCAGAGGCACGTGGAGTTCGTCGGCCGCCTGCCGCAGAGCCTCCGCCGGCAGATAACCGTGCTCGGCGTTGATGGCGTGCAGCCGGGCCAGCACCGCGCCTCCCTCTGGAATCGCTGCTCGCTCGATGAGTGGCATCCTGACCTCCACAAAGACGGCGCCCGACGCCGCCCTGACGCCGGGCGCCGTAGGCTGTTCAGATTCCCAGGGCGGCCCGCTTCTCCATGATGTGGTCAATCATCAGATGGGCCGCCTTGACCGGGTCCAGTTCGACGGCAAAAGCCGCCCCTACCACCTCATTCGCCCCGGCGGTGAGCAACTCGGTGACGGCCGGGCTGCCCAACACCTGCGGCACCGTCCCCAACACGGTGAAGATGCCGGACGAAACGACGTAGGCCCCGATACTGACCGCCTTCTCACTCATCCACTCCGGGGCCGCCCCGGCCACCGGCAGGTCGCTGATGTCCACCCCCAGCGCGTCGGCGATGGCCGCGCTGACCACCAGGATGCGGCTGATGTCCACGCAGGAACCCATGTGGAGCACCGGCGGAATCCCCAACGCCTGGCAGACCCCCTTGAGCCCCTCGCCGGCCAGTTCGGCCGCCTCCGGCAGAAGCAGCCCCGCCTTGGCGGCGGCGATCGCGTTACAGCCGGTCGTCGCCACGAGGACATCATGCTTGATCAACTCCTTCAACATAGCGACGTGGCTGTAGTCGTGCTGCATTTTGACGTTGTTGCACCCGACCACCCCGGCGATCCCCTTGATAGCCCCGCTCTTGATGGCGTCCAGCAGCGGGTCGAGCGTGCCGCCGAGAGCGGCCAGGATGGCCTCCACGCTGAAGCCGACCACGCACTCCGTCTTCTCGTCGGGAATGCGCACCATCTCCGTCTTGCGGAACCGGTAATTCTCGACGGCGGCGCGGACGATCTCCTTGGCGATCTCCAACGCCTCCTCCTCGTGGAACTCGATATGAGTCGCGCCGGGGAACTTGGCCTTCGGTGACGTGGAGATGAACTTGGTATGGAAGCAGCCGGACAACGCGCCCAGGGCGGGCATGATGCACTGCACATCCACCACCATCGCCTCGACCGCGCCGGTGATGACCGCCAACTCCTGCTGGAGGAAATTCCCGGCGATGGGGATGCCCTGCCGCATGAGAATCTCGTTGCCGGTGCAGCACATCCCGACGACGTTGATCCCCTTGGCGCCGTACTTCTCCGCCAGAGCGATCAACTCCGGGTCCTGCGAAGCGGCGACGATCATCTCGGACAACGTCGGCTCGTGACCGTGCAGGACAATGTTGACCTGCTCCTCGCTCAGCACCCCCAGGTTGGCGGTGGAGCGGGTAGGAGTCGGCGTGCCGAAGAGAACATCGGAAAGTTCAGTGGCGATCATCGAGCCGCCCCAGCCGTCGGCGATGGAGGCCCGCAGCCCCTGGAGGATCAGGCTGGTATAGTCGTTATCCACGCCGATGTGGGTGCGGTGCATAATCTCGACCACCTCACGGTCAATGCCGCGCGGGTCAATACCCAACGCCTCCCACAACTCCACCCGCTTCTCCGGGGCGCGGCGGGTGAACTGAATCGGCCCCTCCTGCTTGCCGAACTCGGCGTAGACGGCACGCGCCAGGTCGAGGGCGATCTCCTCCTTGCTGCGTCCCTCGGTCTCGATGCCGTACTCCGCCGCCACCCGCTTCAACTTCTCCACATCCTTGATCTCATATCCGCCCCCCTTCCCCTCGGCGGTGAGCAACAGCGTGTGGGCGATGTCCCGCCCGTGGTCGGAGTGGGCGGCCGCGCCGGCGGCGATCATCCGCGTCAGATTGCGGGCGACGATGGTATCGGCGGTCGCCCCGCAGATGCCCAGTTTCGGCCCCTCATCGTCGAAGGGACTGATGCGGCAGGGGCCCATGTTGCAATTGCGGCAACAGACGCCCAACTCGCCGAACCCGCACTGAGGCAACATCGCCTCGTACCGATCCCACGCGGTCTCCAAATGCAACTCCTCCGCCCGTGCCAACATCTCCAGAGCGGCGGGGTCAATGCTCCTGCTGCGTATCTTTTCGCTGTATTCCGCTGACATGATGACCTCCTCTCGTTACGGGGTACTCCCCAGACACTGCTGGCTTTCCAGGGCCTCCAAGAACTGCCGGGCTGTGGCCTGATTCGCCTCCCGTATCACCTCGTAGGGATAGCGCAGAGTCAGGGCCTGAGTGGGACAGGCTTCCACGCAAGCCGGGCCGCCGGGCCGGTCCACGCACAGATCGCACTTGAAGGCGGCCTTCTTCGTGCGACCGTCCACCGTAGCGGTCGCCACCTTGATCGCGCCGAAGGGGCAGACCATCATACACAGACGGCAACCGATACACAACCGCTGATCCAACGCCGTGTACGTCGCGGTGCGATAGAGCGCACCGGTCGGGCAGACCCGGACGCATGGGGCGTCCTCGCACTGGCGGCATTGGGTGGACAGTTTCACACCATCCACCTGGATGACGCGGTTGCGGGGCTGCAACCGCTCCCCGGCCAAGACGGCGCCGATGACGGTGCCCGCCTCGGTGTGGGCCGAAGCGCAGGCCAGTTCGCAAGTGTGGCAGCCCAGACAACGCTCCGGGTTGATTAGGATGAACGGGCCTTCGACAGGCATACTGCTCACCTCCTCGTGGAACACTGGGTAACTGCCCATCGGCAGGGAGGGCAGTTACAACGTTGGAACCGAATGGAGACGCCCTGCCGTAACCGTCTCCGGGTGGCGCACGGAACGCGGGTATTTTAGCCCTAATTTCACCGTGACGCAAATCCAATTCCACTCAAGCGGCGACCGCTTCGAGCACCGCCTGCACCACATCGTCGCTGCTGACCCCCTCCGCCAGCCCCTCGAAATTGAGCAACACCCGGTGCCGCAGCGCGGCCGGGGCGACCGCCCGCAAGTCCTCGACGGCGACGTTGTACCGCCCGGCCAGCAACGCCGTCACCTTCCCCCCCAGGATGAGGGCCTGGGCCCCGCGCGGACTGGCCCCGTAGCGGACGTACCTCCGCACCATCTCCGGCGCATCGTCGCTCTCCGGGTGCGTGGCAATCACCAGCCGGGCCGCGTACTCGGCCACCGGCGCGGCGACCGGCACCTCCCGCGCCAGTTGCCCCATCGCCAACACCGTCTCCCCGTCGGCGACGACCGCCACCTCCGGCTCCCTCCCCCCCGTCGTGCGGTCGAGAATCTCCTGCAACTCCTCCGGCGAGGGGAAGGCGACGTTCACTTTGAACAAAAACCGGTCCAACTGCGCCTCCGGCAGCGGGTACGTCCCCTCCATCTCGATTGGGTTCTGCGTCGCCAGCACCATGAACGGCGGTTCCAGCGGGTAGGAGCGATTGGCGACGGTGACGGTGCGCTCCTGCATCGCCTCCAGCAACGCGGATTGAGTCTTGGGCGTGGCGCGGTTGATCTCGTCCGCCAGGAGCAAGTTGGTGAAGACCGGCCCCGGTTGGAAACGGAACTCCCGCCGACCATCCTCCGTCTCCTCCAGGATGTCGGTGCCGACGATGTCGGCCGGCATCAAGTCGGGGGTGAACTGAATGCGGGCGAACTTCAGGGCGAGCACCCGCGCCAGCGTGCGCACCAACATCGTCTTCCCCAGGCCGGGCACCCCTTCCAGCAGCACGTGTCCCCCGGCGATGAGACAGATGAGAGTGTGCCGGATTACCTCCCGCTGGCCGACGATGTACTTGCCCACCTCCGCCTCGATGCGGGCGGCCACCTCCACGAACTGTTGCGGTTCGATTCGAGACATAGCGACCCCTATCTGCGTTGCCGTCAGCCCGACCCCTCCTGGGCCAGCCGCTGCAACTCGTACAGTTTGTTGATCGCCTCCAACGGCGTCATCGTCGTCACATCCAGCCGCCGCAACTCCTCCACGACCGGATGGTCGGCGGCGAAGAGCACCATCTGACGCGGCTCCCGCGCCGGCGTGCCGGGCCGGAACTCCCCGCTTTCCAACTGCTCCAACAACTCCTCCGCGCGGTGCAACACCGTGTGCGGCACCCCCGCCAGCCGGGCGACGTGGATGCCGTAAGAGCGGTCGGCCCCGCCGGGCACCACCTTGTGCAGAAAGACCACCTGCCCCCCCTCGTCGGAGACCGCCAGACTGTAATTCCGCACCGCCGGAAGATGCTCGGCGATCTCGATCAACTCGTGATAGTGGGTGGCGAAGAGCGTCCGCGCCCGCCGTTCCGGGTGATTGTGGAGATACTCCACCATCGCCCAGGCGATCGAAAGCCCGTCGTAAGTGCTGGTCCCCCGCCCGATCTCGTCCAGGATGAGCAGACTGCGCGGCGTGGCGTGATTGAGAATGTTGGCCGCCTCCACCATCTCCACCATAAAAGTGGACTGCCCCGCCGCCACCTCATCCTGCGCCCCGATGCGGGTGAAAATGCGGTCCACGAGGCCGACCCGCGCCCGCTCCGCCGGGACGAAACTGCCGATCTGGGCCATGAGCACGATGAGCGCGTTCTGCCGCAGATAGACCGACTTCCCGGCCATGTTTGGCCCGGTGATAATGAGGATGCGGGCCTCATCGTCCAGGTGCAGGTCGTTGGGGACGAAAGGCTCGTCCAACGCCCACTCGACGACCGGATGCCGTCCGGCGGTGATCTCCAACACCGCCTCCGCGCTCAACTCCGGGCGGACATACCGCTGCTCGACGGCGACCTCGGCCAGGGCGGCGGCCACGTCCACCCGCGCCAGCGACCGCGCCGTGCGGAGCACCGGCCCGCTCCGCCCCCCCACCTGCCGGCAGACCTCCCGGAAGAGGCGGGATTCGACCTCCGCCTGCTGCTCCTCGGCGTTCAGCACCAGCGACTCGTACTCCTTCAACTCCGGGGTGATGAACCGCTCGGCGTTGACCAGCGTCTGCTTGCGGATGTAAGTCTCCGGGACGCGGTCCAGATTGACCTTCGTCACCTCGATGTAGTAGCCGAAGACCTTGTTGTACCCCACCTTGAGGTTCTTGATGCCGGTGCGCTCCCGCTCCGTCCGCTCCAGATTGGCGATCCAGTTGCGGGCCTCCCGCGCCGCCGTGACGATGGAGTCCAACTCCGACGAAAAACCGGGCCGGATGACCCCGCCCGCCGTCGGCGTCCCCGGCGGGTCGTCCACGATAGCGGCGGCGATGAGCGCGGCCACATCCGCGCACGGCGAGAGGTCGGCGGCGAGCGACTGAGCGGCGGAATCGGCCAGCAGCGTCCGCAGGGCCGGCACCGCCTCCAACCCCTTCCGAATCCCCACCAGGTCGCGCGGCGTGCCGATGCCGGTGAGCACCCGATTCGTCAGCCGTTCCAGGTCGGGAATCCCTTTGAGATACTCCCGCGTCCGCCCGCGCAGTACCCCGTCGTCGTAGAAAGCCTGCACCTCGTCGAGCCGGGCCTCCAGCGCGGGGATGTCCAGCAGCGGCTGGGAGATGCGTGCCCGCAACAGCCGCCCGCCCATCGGCGTCAGCGTCCGGTCGAGCACGCCGAGGAGCGAGCCGCGCGTCTTCCGCTCCCGGAGCGTCTCCGCCAGTTCCAGATTGCGGCGGGTAGCCCCGTCGAGCGTCATAAAGCGGGCGGTGGAGTAAGTGCGCAAACTGTTGATTTGGGCCAGGGCCCCCTTCTGCGTCTCGCGCAGGTAGTGGATGATGGCTCCGGCGGCCCGGACCGCCGCCGGTTTGCCGCCGCAGCCGAACCCGTCGAGCGTCGCCACGCCGAAATGGTCGCGCAGAGCCTGTCCCGCCGCGCCGCCCTCGAAACGGTAGGACGGCAAGGGCGTGATGTGCATTCCGCTCTGCGGGGGTACGTCCTGCCCTTCGGGGATGAGGCACTCGCGCGGTTGGAGGCGGGCCAGTTCCTGCCCCACCTCGGCGGCGGCCAACTGGGCCGTGGCGAACTCGCCGGTGGTGATGTCCACGTAAGCCAGCCCGGCCCGGTCGCCGTCGAACACCACCGCTGCCAGGTAATTAGGCCGCTTCTCGTCCAGCAACGCGGGCTCGACGACGGTGCCGGGCGTGACGACGCGGGTCACTTCGCGGTGTACCAGCCCCTTGCCGGTCACTTCCCCCACCTGCTCGGCGATGGCGACCCGATAGCCTTTCTCTATCAGGCGGGCGATGTACCCCTCGATGGCGTGATGGGGGACCCCGGCCATCGGCACCCGCTGATTCTTCGCCACCGGGCGGGAGGTCAGCACCAAATCCAGTTCGCGGGCGGCGACCTCCGCGTCCTCGTCGAAAGTCTCGTAGAAATCGCCCAGCCGGAAGAACACGATGGCGTCGGGGTGGCGGGCCTTGATTTGGAGATATTGTTGGCGTAACGGCGTCGTCTTCTTGGGCATTGTCACAGCCAGGCCGGTTTGGGGCCCCGTGCGCCGCCGCAGGCGGGGCAGTTAGTCAGTTCCTCTTCCCCTTCCTCGTAGGCCCGGCCGCAGTAGGGACAGTAGAGCCAGGCCCGCTCGGCGGCCTCCCGCTTCCGCTGCTGCTCCAACTTCCGGCTCTGCTCCTCCCAATAGGCTTCCTCGGCGGCTTTCCCTACCCGGTCTATGACCTCCCACACCCGCTTGGGCAGTCCCAGGTCGTGAATGTCCTCGGCCACCTGCTCCACCCCTTCGACGACGGCCCCGGCAGCGCGGAAGACCCCCAGCAGGCCGCGCGGACGGAACAGCAGCCGTTGTCCCTGCCTGAGCAGCGTGCGCCCGACGGAGCCCAGCGTGCTGCGTTTGACATCCTTGTTCAGGTCGCTGACCGTCACCGTCAGCGTGTCCGCCGCCTCGATGAGCGTCACGGTCAGGGCGGGGAGAAACTCGTAGCGCGGGGCCTGGCTCTGCAAGATAGTCACGACGACCCCCTTGCCCTTGCGCCGCACATGGACGCGGGTATCGTCGCTGGCGATCTCCGAGCGCAGCGCGTTGACGATCACATCGGCCTTGCATCCCTCGAAGACCACCTTGTCGGGATGGGGGGCCAGTGCGCCGCCGACGACCCCGGCCGCCAGCCCGACGCCGGCCAGTCCACTGCCGCCGGTGGACGGGGTTGCGGCGGGCTTCGCCGGTTGGTAAGTGAAGCCGGCCTTCAGACGCTGTTCCTCCTCTGCCATCCACTCGTCCAGACTCTTTTTCTCTGGGCTCATCAGCCACCTCCTCGGACAACATTCTAGCACAACTCCCGCTTTCCTCAAAGCGGGGCGCGTGCTGGGTGGGCGACGGCAGTGCCGTCGCCCACCCCTTTGTCCCCGCGTTTTTCCTTGACACAGAACATCTGTTCGCGTATAATCCACCACGAGAAAAGGAGGCCGTCATGCGCGAGACCCTTACGGAAAAGCAGCAGAACATCCTGGCGTTCCTCACCGACTACATCGAGACCAACGGCTACCCGCCCTCCATCCGCGAGATTGGGGCGGCGACCGGCATCAAGTCCACCTCCGCTGTGAGTTACAACCTGCGGCGGCTGGAAGAGATGGGCTACATCAGCCGCGACCGCGAGGTGCCGCGCGGCCTGCGCCTGCTCACCCTCTCCCCGGCGGGCGGCGTGGACGACGACGTGGTGCGCATCCCCCTGCGCGGACGCATCGTGGCCGGCGCGCCCATCCCCCTCCCCCCCAGCGACTTCTCCCTGATGGGGGACGAGACCATCGAACTGACCCGCAGCCTCCTGGGCGACCCGACCGGCCTGTACGCCTTGCAGGTGCAGGGCAACTCGATGATTGACGCCCTGGTCCACGACGGCGACATCGTCATCCTGCGCCACCAGCAGCGGGTGGAGAACGGCGAGATGGCGGCCGTCTGGCTCCGCGATCGGGAGGAGACGACCCTCAAGCGGTTCTACCAGGAGGAGGACGGGACGGTGCGCCTCCAACCGGCCAACCCCACCATGCAGCCGATCTACATCGGCGACCCCGGCCAGGTCGAGGTGCAGGGCAAAGTCGTGCTGGTCGTCCGGCGGCTGGAATGAGGCCCGTTTGGGATAATTTGGGAATTCCCGCCCTCGGCGCCAAAATTCCAAAATCAAACGCCTCGACGAGGAAGTCGAAGTCCCCCGCAACGACCCCCACCC
>JALWUZ010000617.1 GCA_027079895.1 Anaerolineae bacterium | reverse complement strand
TGGAAAAACCCATCCTCCGACCGCGCCAGGCCCCCCAGCGAATCGAACAGAGCCGCCGTCTTCGCCGCGTCGGAGCGCGGCACGACCGCCGTCGCCAGAACCACCAAATCCGCCTCCACCTCGATCGGCCGGCCCAACAGCGTGTCCTCCGCCGCGACGACCAACTTATCCCCCCGGCGGTACACCTCTGAAGGCTCCCCTCGGCGGTACCGCACCCGCTCGTGCCGCACCCGGTCGTAGAACTCCTCGTACCCCTTGCCGAACGCCCGCACGTCCATATAGAAAATCGTGATTCGCGCGTCGGGAATCTTATCCCGCACCAGATGGGCGTGCTTGGCGGTGTACATACAACAAATGCGGGAACAGTACGGCACGCCGGTATGCGGGTCACGGGAACCGACGCACTTGATGAACACCACATCCTTCGGCGTCTTCCCGTTGACGATAATCTTCCCCATCGTCGGGCCGGAGGCCGACGACAGCCGCTCGAACTCGATCCCGGTCATCACCTCCGGGTAGACCCCGTACCCGAACTCCGGCTTGGTGCGCGGATCCAACAGATCGAACCCGGTGGCGACGATGATCGCCCCCACCTCCAAATCCAAGAACTCCTCCCGCTGCTCGAAATCAATCGCCCCGGCGGGACAGGCATCCTTGCACTTGAACGTCTTGCCGCACGTGCCGCGCGTCAAGTAGATACACGCCTCCGGGTCAATCGTGTACTTGAGCGGCACCGCCTGGGGGAACGGCACGTAGATCGCCGACCGCTTGGCAATCCCCTCGTCGAACCGGCTGACCACCCGCCCCTTCATCCGGCAGGCCGCCGCGCACGCCCCGCAGCCGGTACACTTGCTCACATCCACATAGCGGGGCTTCTTCCGCACCCGCACCTGGAACAGCCCGTCTCGCTCGACGGAGACCACCTCGCTATAAGTCAGCAACTCGATGTTCGGATGGCGGCCCACGTCCACCATCTTGGGCGTCAGGATACAAGAAGAACAATCCAGCGTGGGGAAAGTCTTGTCCAACTGCGACATTCGC
>JALWUZ010000616.1 GCA_027079895.1 Anaerolineae bacterium | reverse complement strand
ATCCCGCTCCGTAATCCGCTCCCCCATCGGATACTGCGCCAGAAAGTCCACCAACTCGCTCCGCACCCCGTACTTGTCTTCACCCCTCACAAAGTGCGTCACCTGCTGCCACAACGCGCTGAAAATCGCCCCCCGAATCAAGTCCGTCGCCAACGACCGGTTCAACTCCTCCGGCCCGTCCAGCGACACCCCCAACGTCGCCGCCTGCCTCACCACCGCCGTGATGTAGAACGGATTCCCGTCCGTCCGCTCCGCCAGGTGCGCCGCCATCTCCTCCGAAATCCTCACCCCCTGGAACGCCGCCACCCGCTTCGCCAACTCCGCCCCGTACACCGGGTGCAGTCCCCGCAGATACTCCACGAACAGCCGCCCGTACAACGGCCCCGCCCCCACGATGTCCCGCAGTATCAGCGTCAACGCGCTCCCGGTGATGATGTGCGGACACCACAAACTCTCCACCGCCACCTGGTACTTCCCCAACGCGCTCGGATCCACCCCGTCCCGATTCCGCACCTCCAACACCCGCTCGAACTCGTCCAAAAACACCACGACCGGACGTTCCAGTGTGTCCGCCACCGTTCGCGGAGCCTCGAAAGCGATTGACAGCATCCACCCCTCGTTGTACTCCGCGCGTGCGCTGCGGAAACTGGGCACAATCTGGTCGCTGAAAGGCGGCCCTTTTTTGGCGGCCACTTCCAACAGAGCATCGAGCCCCATGTTCAACAGGCCCTGATTCTTGCCTCCCACGAAAGCCAGGTATTGCCGCAGGAACTCCCGCAGATAATCTTCCGCCAACGGCCCAGAGGTCAGGCTGGCTCCCTGATACGAGAAGAAAAACGGCATCACCGTTTCCTGCTCGAAGAACAGCCGCGCATGCACACGCTTGAACAACTCCGTCTTCCCCAGCCGCCGCAGTCCAATCAACGCCGTCCCGTAAGTCCGCCGCCGCGCTGCGTCCATCGCCAGCCGGTACAGCAACTCCATCTCCGCGTCCCGATCTGTGAACAACTCATCGGGACAGGAGGGGGGGAAGATGTAGCGT
>JALWUZ010000615.1 GCA_027079895.1 Anaerolineae bacterium | reverse complement strand
GGGTGGGGGTTCCCTGGCTCTACAGCACCTGCGGCGAGTGCGAGTTCTGCCGCCGGGGGCTGGAGAATCTGTGCCGGGAGGCCCGTTTCACCGGCTTGCACGCCGACGGGGGGTACGCCGAGGCGATGGTCGTGCCGGAGCGGTTCGCCTACCCCATCCCGGAGGGCTTCTCCGACACCGCCGCCGCGCCGCTGCTCTGCGCCGGAATCATCGGCTACCGCGCCCTGCGGCTCAGCGCGGTACAGCCCGGCCAGCGGCTGGGACTGTACGGCTTCGGCGGTTCGGCCCACGTCACCATCCAGGTGGCCCGCCACTGGGGATGTGAGGTCTATGTCTTCACCCGCAGCGCGAATCACCGGCAACTGGCGTGGGAACTGGGCGCGGCCTGGGTCGGCGGGGCCGACGAGACCCCTCCGGCTCCGCTGCACGGCAGCATCATCTTCGCCCCGGCCGGCCCCCTGGTGACGCAGGCCCTCGGCCACCTGGAACGCGGCGGCGTCCTCGCCCTGGCCGGAGTGACGATGACCCCCATCCCGGAGATAGACTACGACCGGTTGCTCTACTGGGAGCGGACGGTGCGCAGCGTGGCGAATTTCACCCGGCAGGACGCCGAGGGGCTGCTCCGGGAGGCCGCCGAAATCCCCATCCACACCACCGTGCAGACCTTCCCGCTGGAAGAGGCCAACGAAGTGCTCCTGGCCCTCAAGCGGAGCGAGATCAACGGAACGGCGGTGCTGACGCTCTGACGTCAGCAGATGCGGGGGAGCAGTTCGCCGAGCGGCATATCCACCACCCGCCGCCCGCCGATGGGAGTCTGAGCCAGCACCAGCCCGGCGTGTTCCGCCGTCACCAGGCCGATGTGGGCCGCGTCCTGCCCCAGGGGATGGCCGCGCAGGGCCGCCAGAGCCGCGTCCGCCTCCTCCGGCGGGACGAAGGCGACCAGTTTCCCCTCGTTGGCGACGGTGAGGGGGTCGAATCCGAGCATGTCGCAGGCGGCGGCGACGGCGGGGCGCACCGGCACCGCCGTTTCCTCCATATCGATTG
>JALWUZ010000614.1 GCA_027079895.1 Anaerolineae bacterium | reverse complement strand
TGTCACTGGCGGTCGCTCCGGGATCGGTGAATGGTGTGCCTTCGGTCAGTCTCATCGGATCGTCACCTTTGAGCGTGATGACGGGCGGGGTCGTGTCGGCGACGGGTGTGGGTGTTTTATCCGTGACAATGACATTGCGTTTGATTTCCGTGTAGTTGCCAGCCTGATCGGTAACTGAGTAGGTCAGGGTATAGGTACCGGCGGTAGTTGTGTCGACACTTCCCGAAACATGAATGTCGGCAGTGATATCTCCGTCGACATTATCTGTGGCCGTAGCGCCCGGATCGATGAAAGTGTCTCCGGTATAGAGGTTGATCGGATGGCCTCCTATAAGGGTGATGACGGGCGGTTCTTTATCTCCGGCAGGTTCCGGTTCAGGTGCGGGGGCATTGTCCGGGGTAAAGGTGATCGTCAGATTGTAGGTATAACCATCTGTTTCCCAGTCGAACATCGATAGAGAGACGAGCTGACCTGCATCGACATGAAAGGTTTCATCATGGGTGAGTGCATCGTTTGAGCGAAAATAGGTCTGTGTGTTGCATGCGTTGCCCGCTTTGATCGTCATGGCCTGTGGTGCGGTGAGTTTTACTTCGATGGTACCGGCAGTTGCGGGGGTGAAACGGTAACGGTCGATATCCCAGCCGCTGTGCATGGTTCCGGTGCCGTTGAGTGTGACAGAACGTTGGATGCCTTCCAGCTGTGGTATGCTCTCCGCCGGACAGAGACCGTTGGTTGCATCCTGACTCTCCGTGAAAGTATCGGCAGAAGGTTGCGGTGCGGAGGCAGCTGCCTCAACGATGACAGAGCGTGTGACGCGTACTTCATTGCCGGCTTTGTCTTTGACGGAATAGGTAAGTGTATAGGTACCGGGTGTGGCGGTATCGACATTTCCGGAAACTTGTATATTAGCCGTGAGGTCACCGTCGACATTGTCACTGGCGGTCGCTCCGGGATCGGTGAATGGTGTGCCTTCGGTCAGTCTCATCGGATCGTCACCTTTGAGCGTGATGACGGGCGGGGTCGTGTCGGCGACGGGTGTGGGGT
>JALWUZ010000613.1 GCA_027079895.1 Anaerolineae bacterium | reverse complement strand
TTCCCGGTTCCGGGCAGGGCGGGGAAGAGGAAACGGCCCATCGCGCCGGCCGGCTGAATCAGGATGTAGTAGACCACCACGGCGAGGAAGAGCAGCCCGTGGACGAGCAGCAGCCATTGGACGGCGCGGGGACGGCGGCGCAGCGCGAGGAGCAATCCCAGGCCGCTGACGAGCAACAGCCCGCGGTAGACTGGCGCGGGCATCACCACCTGCCCGTAGCCGAACCGCCCCCACAAACTGCTCCACAGATAGGGTAGCCCCTGCGGGACGGCCCACCAGTTCTCACCGGCGGAGCGGCCGGCCCACAGTTCATTGACCCGGTTCAAGCCGGTGGGATCGCCGTAGAGGGCGTAGTTGCGCCCGAACCACCATCCGGCGAGGAGGACGGCCAGCCCCAGGACGATGAGGTTGCCCCGCAACAGGGCCCGCCAGTCCCGCCGGGGGACGGTCGCCAGGAGGTAGGCCAGTTCGATGAGGACGAGCAGGACGGCCAGGTTGAGTTTGGTCAGCAGGGCAAGCCCGTAAGCGAACCCCAGGGCGATGTCCAGCCGCCGGGAGGGCCCGCGCCGCACCAGTCGGAGGGCCAGCAGGAGCACCGCCGCGCCCCCCAGCGCGGCCGGGACATCGTTGTTGACCGCTCCGCTGAGGTAGAGGAACTGCGGGTTGAAGGCGACGACCGCCGCCCCCGCCAGCGGCAGGGCGACGGAGCCGGGATAGACCTCCCGCCCGATGAGGTAGGTCAGCCAGACCACGCCCGCGCCGATGAGCACCGTCAGCCAGCGGGCGAGGTAGACCGCCAGGACGACGCCGTGAAAGGGAAACCGCTCCTCCGGGCCGTGGAGGTACTGATTCTTGTTGTCGTCGCCGACCTTCCAGTAGTGGTAGCCCCAAAAGGGATTCTCATCCGGCTGGTAGTAGACCTCCTGGGACACCGGCACTCCACCGGCGACGAGGGCGGCGAGGGCGTAGTAGAGCGGCGGATGGTGGCTCTGGGCGCGGGGTGCGCCCGGCTGCTGGACGGGCAGGGTGTGGTAGACGGCGAGATGGCGCACGTATCGGAAATGGCGCAGTTCGTCGGTGGACTCGTACACCGGGTCGGCCAGGCTGTAGGCGACGGCGAGGGTCAGGTAGGCCAGGAGCAGGAGGATGAGCGGTTTGTTACGCACGGTGAAACGCGGGGGACGTTCGCGTTCGCCAGTGCGTGGGAGGCGGATACCGGCCCGCACCAGGGCCAGATAGCCCAGTCCGAGGGGGAGCAGGCGCACCAGCCGTTGGAGGAGCGCGAAGGTCAGGGCCCACTCCTCGTCCACGCCGAAGAGTCCCAGGCCGCCGATGACCAGGAACTCGAAAGTCCCCACCTGCCCCGGCAGGGCGGGGACGATGGCCCCCAGGGTGATCAGCGAGACGACGAGGAGGTAGGCGTACCAGGGCAGCGTCAACCCCAGGGCGCGGCCGATGGCGGCGAAGGCGGTCGCCGGGGCCGACCAGACGAGGACGGAGAGGACGGCTGCCAGGGCCAGGTCGCGCCGTCGGCGCCAAACTTGCGTGCCGACGGTGAAGGAGTCCAACAGGGCGGCGGCCCGTCCCAGCGGGAGGGAGGGGTGGCGGCGGTGCAGGCGGTCGAGCAGGGCGACGGCGCGTCCTTCCCAGCGGGGCAGGAGGGCCAGCAGGACGACCCCGCCGACGAAGAGGATGGCCGCCAGCAGGATGATGATCTCCATCCAGCGGGGGAGCGGCAGCGCGAGGGAGATGAGCAGCAGGAAGGCGACGAGGACGATGACATCGAGCAGCCGTTCGACGACGATGGAGGCGAGGGCCGCGCTCTTGCTGAGCCCGGTCCGGCGGCCCAGGAAGTAGGCCCGCAGCAGTTCACCGGCGTTGGCGGTCAGGGCGAAGTTGCCGAAGTAGCCGATGAGGACGCCTGTCCACAGCGGGGCGAAGGGCAGACGGCGGTCGCTCCCCAGGAGATAGCGCCAGCGCAGGGCCCGCAGGGCGAGCATCAGGAGCATCCCGGCCCCGGCGGGGAGTAGCCAGGCGTAGTGGGCGTTCCGGGCGGCCTGGAGCATACGCCAGTAGTCGAGCCCCCGCACCACCCAGAGGAGGAGCAGGAGAGCGATGACGGTCGGTATCAGGTAACGGCGTCTGGTCTTCGGCATGGGCGGCGGTCACAGGTAGCCCAATCCCCGGAGGCGTTCGACGATCTCCCGCTCCCCTTCCGGGGTGTAGCCGCTCTCACCGGCGGCCGCGGCGGCGACGGCGGCGGTGTAGGTCAGGCGGGCCGGGTCGTAGTCGGAGAAAGCCTCCGTTAGCACGCGCCCGTCCAGGTCGTCGGGGAGGGGGACGCCCAGCGCGTAGAGGATGGTCGGGGCCAGGTCCACGATGCGGGCCCCTTCCAGCCGCCGGCCGGGGCGCACGCCGGGCCCGTGGACGATGAGCAGCCCCCGGTCGCGGTGCATGCCGGAGTAACGGTACACGGTGTCCAGCGTGTGGTTGGAGCCGAAATCGGACAGGCCGAAGAAGATGTCCGTCTCATGCGCGGGGTAGAGGATGAGGTCGGGAGCCTCGTCCAGGCGCGGGCCGCTGTACACCTCCTCCTTGCGCACCACTTTCCCGATGACCGGCTGTCCGTCGGCGTCCACGAACTCGCGGGTGAGGGCGATGATCCGTTCCCGCACCTCCTCGTACTCCCGGCCCGGCGAGACGCAGCCGTGCGGTTCCCGCCCCTTCAGGTTGACGTAGACGGAGCCGAGGTGACGGCCAAAGGAATAGGCTACGGAACGGCTCCAGTCCACATCCAGGAAGGAGAGGAAGGCCAGTTTGATCAGGTGGTCGGAGAAGTAGCCGGCCTTGTACTCGGCGTGCTGCGCCAGCCCCAGGCGGGCGATGAGTTTGTGGACGTTCCGCAGGGTGAATCCGCCTCGGAAGAGCAGTCGGCGGAACTGGGTCAGCGGGTTGTGTCTCAGCCGGAGCAGGCCGGCGTCGAGCAGCCAGTTGTTGAGGACGACGAAGCGGTGCGCCGCGCCCATCCCGTGATCGGAGAGGATGATGACGAGGGTGTCGTCGCCGACGCGCTCCAGCAGGCGGCCGATGTCGGCGTCCAGTTGGTGGAAGTAGGCGATGACGGGCCCGCTGCGGTCTTCGGCGTCCCGCCGCCAGGGATGGCCGGGGTCGAGGAGATGCCAGAGTTGGTGCAGGATGCGGTCGGTGTCGAAGTAGACTACCGCCATCAGGTCCACCGGATGCCGTTCCAGCAGGTGGAGGGCGGTGCGGGTGCGCATGTCCAGCAGCCGGTAGGAGGCGGCCAGGAAGTCGTCCAGGCGGCCCTCGGTGTAGGTGGCGGTGGGGTAGATGCGGTAGTAGCCCACCGCTTCCTCCAGTTCCGCCAGGAGTTCCGGCGGGTGGATGAAGTCGCGGGCGGTGTAGGGGGTCAGGAAGCCGCTGACCATGTAGCCGTCGAGCGGCAGGACGGGGTAGGTCATCGGCATGTTGAGCACGCCGACGGTGTACCCGGCCCGGTTGGCGATCTCCCAGAGCGTGAGGCCGTCCCGCCGCCGGGTGTTGACGGGCGAGAAGGTGTAGGTGCCCTCCCGGCGGTAGAGGAAATCGTAGATTCCCATCTTGCCGGGGTTCTTGCCGGTCTGGAAGGCGGACCAGGAGGGGCCGGAGGTGGGGGGGACGGTGGAGTCCAGGTGCCCGGCGGCCCCGGTGGTCAGCAGGCGGTGGATGTTGGGCAGGTGTCCGGCCTCGGCCCAGGCGTGCAGCAGGTCGAAGGGGACGCCGTCCAACCCGATGAGCAGGATTTTGGGTTTGTCGGTCACGGTTGTCCTTTGGATAGCGGATTGAGGCCGGCGGTCGCCGGCCGGAGGGATTATAAACCAAGTCCCCGATTTTGCCCACTATGCCCCCCGTCGGGGAGACCGGCGGTAGATTCTTGACATGGCTATGAACCCTGCTACAATCCCCGCGCCCGTCGCTGACGGAATGAGACATTGCAAGCGCGGGCAAGAAATGCGGTAAAATGTCAAGGAGCGAATCTGCCCTCTGAGGAGCGATTTTCACGCAAGGGGCAATGGACCTGCCCAGACGACTTTTTGAAAAACGAGCAAGCCTGATAGTGGAT
>JALWUZ010000612.1 GCA_027079895.1 Anaerolineae bacterium | reverse complement strand
GCCGCCGCCTTCCTCGCCGCCTGGGAGTCGGGCGACTACGCCACCATGTACTCCCTCATCTCCCCCGCCGACCGCGCCGCTCTCGACCAGGACGGCTTCGCCGAGCGGTACCGCGCCGCCCTCACCACCGCGACCGTCCTCACCGTCACCACCCGCCTCCAATCCGCGCTGCGGACCGGCGACCAAGCCACCGTCTCCTACCACCTGACGCTGGCGACGGCTCTGGTCGGCACGCTGGAGACGGACATCGCCATGCCCCTGACCAGGTACGCCGGCCGCTGGCTGGTGGATTGGAGCCCGGCCCTCATCTGGCCCGCGCTGGGGGAGGAGAACTACTTTCGGATGGAGTACCGCATCCCTACCCGCGCCAACATCTACGACCGGAACGGCCTGGCCCTGGCGACCCAGGGCACCATCGTCACCGTCGGCGTCATCCCCGGCCAGATCGAGGACGAAACCGCCCTCCTGGACGCCCTGACCCAGGTCACGGGGTTGACGCCGGAGGAGATTCGCGGGCGGTACGTCGCCGCCCCCGCCGACTGGAAAATCCCCATCGCCGACATCCCCTCCGAAGTCAGCGTCCGCTACAACGACCTCCTCTCCGCCGTTCCCGGAATCTACCGCGAGGAGAAAGAGAGCCGCACCTACCCCGGCGACGGGGAGTACGGCGTCGCCCCCCACATCGTCGGCTGGGTCTCCCCCGTTCCGGCGGAGCACCTGGACTACTACCGCGCCCGTGGCTATCGTGGGGACGAGTGGGTCGGCATCTCCGGCCTGGAAGCCTGGGGGGAGGAGATTCTGGCCGGGCGGCACGGCGGGCGTCTGACCGTCGTCACGCCGGCCGGGGAAGAGGTCGCCGAAGTGGCCGAAAGCCCCTCGTCCCCCAGCCGCAACATCTACACCACCATAGACCGGGAGTTCCAGGCCCAGGTGCAGACCATCCTCGGCGGGCGGAGAGGGGCCATCGTCGTGCTGGCGGCGGACAGCGGGGCGATCCTGGCCCTCGCCAGCGGGCCGGGCTTCGACCCCAACGTCTTCGTCGCGGCGGCGGGGGATGTGGGCCGGGCGCAAGTCCTGGCCGACCCGCGCAACCCCCTCTTCAACCGCGCCACCCTGGGCACCTATCCGAGCGCGTCCGTCTTCAAAATCGTCACGATGGCGGCGGCGATGGAGGAGGGCGGGATGCCCCCCGAACAGACCTTCTACTGCCCCGGCTACTGGGAGGGGTTGGGCCCCGACTTCCGCAAAAAGTGCTGGAAGGAGGACGGGCACGGGGAAATCAGTCTCAAGGACGGCCTGACCGCCTCCTGCGACGTGACCTTCTACACCGTCGGGCAGGCGTTGGACGGGCTCGACCCCAACCTGCTCCCACGCTTCGGGCGGGATTTCGGCTTTGGCGCACCGACCGGGCTGGTCGGGCTGCCGGAGGAGGGGGGACTGGTGCCGGACCCGGCCTGGAAAGAGAGTGTGCTGGGGGAGCCCTGGTGGGCCGGGGACACCATCAACCTGGCGATTGGACAGGGCTACCTGCTGGTGACGCCGCTCCAGGTGGCGCGGATGATCGCGGCGGTCGCCAACGGGGGGACGCTCTACCGCCCCTACCTGGTGGAGAAGGTCGGCACGGAGGCGGAAGGGGTGGAGGCCGTCGCCGGGCCGGAGGCGGTGGGTCAACTGCCGCTCACGCCGGAGCACCTGGCGGTGATTCAGGGAGCGTTACTGGGCGTCACCACGAAGCCGCTGGGCACCGCCCACCACCGCTTCATCGGGATGAGCATACCGGTGGCGGGGAAGACAGGGACGGCGGAGGTCGGCGGGCCGGACACGGAGCCGCACGCCTGGTTCGCGGGGTACGCCCCTGCGAACGCGCCGGAGATCGCCGTCGCCGTCATCGTGGAGAACGGCGGGGAGGGTTCCGCGGCCGCCGCGCCGCTGATGCGGCAGGTGGTCGAGGCTTACTACGGGTTGCCGCTCTCGCCGCTGCCCCCGGAGGCCCAGGAGGGGGACGTCCCGCCCACGCCGGAACCCTGAAACCGGCCTCGGAAGGCAACGCGCGGCCAAGCAAAAAAGGCGCACCCGCGAGTGCGCCCCACTCTCCACCACTATCCACTCTACACTAACTTATACTTCTCCAGCGTATCCCTCAAGCCGGGGCTGATCTGCGCCCGCACCTGCCGCAACAACTTCTCGACCGCCTCCGCCCCGAACCGCTCCCGCACCACCGCCAACTGCGTCTCCAGGAACGAACGATAGACGTCCGCCAACTCCTCCGTGCGCAGGCCGGGGTCGGTGCGGTCCTCGATGCGGCTGGCGGCGAAGCGAATCGGCATATCGGAGCACCGCTGATTGATCTCCAACTCGCACGAGAAATCGTCGGGGCCGGTGCGGTAGGGCTTGGTGGACTTGCACAACAACTCGGCGAACTCGCGGAACAGGCGGCGCAGCCGAATCTTGTCCAGGTCCCCCGGCTGCACCAGGCCGACGACGCACAGCCCGTACAGAATCTTGCTGGTCTCGAACTCCGTCAGCCCACACTCCCGCGCGACGGCGGTCACATCCCGCAGGCCGTCCAACGCGCTCAACACCCGACACTCGTCCTCCAACAGGTCGAGGTCTTCGGGACAGGAACCTCCGGCCCGCCGCTCGAACACCGTATCCGACGAGGGCACCGCCCGCTGGATGGTGCTCCAATTGTCCACCCACCGCGCCCCCGCCAAAATCAGATTGGTCGCGCTGATGCGCAGCACCAGGCAGCCCTCCTGCGGTCCCATCCGCTGGTCGAAGGTGAACTTCCCCTCCTGCCAGCGGAACAGGTCGTAGATGTCGTTCATCACCTGCTGCGGGTCGCGGACTTCCTCCCCGTCCGGGCGGCGGGAGGTGGCGCAGACCGGGCGTCCCTCGTGGAAAGTGAGGGTACGCACCGACGGCCCGTCGGTCACGGTGAGGGTGCCGCTGTGCTTCCCGGAGACGATCAGTTTGATCAGGTCCGGGAGGTAGAACTCGCGCAGGTCCCCCGTCAGCAACATCAGCCCGCGATACTCCCCGACTCCGGCCTCGCTGCCCCGCAACTGGGCGACGATCTTCGAGAGCCAGTCAATCTCCATCCGGGCGCAGGAGGTGGAGTGTTCCAGGATGGCGACTTTGAGCGGTTGCCCGCCCATAGCCCGCTCCCGGTCCAGAGAGCGTTCCAAGTCTTGCGCCCAGCGGCGCAGGAACTCCTGCCGCCGTTCCAGCAGGCTCAGGGCCTTGTCCTGAGGCAACTTGTTGAGCAGGAAAATGCCCAGGTCGTACTCGAAGCGCACCGGCTCATCGGAGGCCAGGACGGTCTCCATACTGGCGAAGAACTCCCGCCGGCCGCGCTCCGTCAGGTGATAGACGCTCTTCTCCGCCCCGCCGCCTCGTGCGCGGGTCTCGGAGATGAGGCTCTGCTGGCGCAGTTTCTTGAGGGAGTAGTAGATCGCCGGCGTGCTGATGTTGAACCAGGTGGTCACACCCTCGGTCTTGACGGTCTGGCTGATTTCGTAGCCGTGCATCGGGCGGTCCAGGAGGAGCCCCAGTACCAGGATGTCGTTTTTGGTAAGCATCGTCCTCGCTCATTCCTTGCCTTAGTCGCTCATCGCCATCGCTCGCCATTATACCACAGAACACGCCAATTTGCCAAACACTCAAGTTGCTCAGCCCAAAACCTTGACTTCTCGAATATTCCGTAGTATAATTTGCCGCGAGTGGCAGTGGCTGGATATTCAGTCCTGAATAGCGACACGGCACCAGGAGGCACGCATGGAACAACCCGCAATCTCCCGTCGCAAGTTCTTGGGCCTCGCGCTGACCACCGGCGCGTTGGCCGCAGTGGGGGGCGGTCTCTGGCACGCGGACGACACTCAGGCCGAGGAGACCGCCCTTGCTCGATACGCCCTCGTCATAGACACCACCCAATGCACCGGCTGTGGGGCCTGCATCGAAGCCTGTCACCTGCGCAACAACCTCCCCGAAGGCCAGAGTTACATCCACTACGTCCCCAAAGAGACCGGCGAGAAGAAGTGGCATCTGATGGTTCAGTGCCAGCATTGCGCCGACCCACCCTGCGCCGCCGTCTGCCCCACCCAGGCGACCTACATCCGGGACG
>JALWUZ010000611.1 GCA_027079895.1 Anaerolineae bacterium | reverse complement strand
CCGCAGCATAGCCGCGCTGACCTGCCCGATATGCCTGAACGCCACCACCCCCTCGCCGTCCACTACTAGCGTCTCCGGCACCCCCGTCACCCCGTAGACCGGGAAAATCTCCCCCCGCATATCCAGCCCCAGCGGGTAAGTCAGCCCCAGGCGGGAGACCATCTCCTCCACCTCCGGCTTCTCCGAGACATCCTGCACGGCGATGCCGATGAACACCACCCCTTTGTCCCGATACTCCTCCCACACCGTCTGGAAATCCGGCAGTTCGTCGGCGCACGGCGGGCACCACGTCGCCCAGAAATTGACCACCGCCACCTTCCCCCGCACCTCGGAAAGCGTCAGCGTGGAGCCGTCCAGCAGTTCCAACGTGAAATCCGGGGCCGGCTTCCCCACACGCGGCGGCCCGCTGGCCCGCGCCGGCGTCGTCGGCTGCGCCGTCGGCTGCCCTCCTGTGGACGCAGTGGAAGAGCCGGGCGTCCCGGAACAAGGACGCCACATCGCCAGCCCGGCCGCCAGGGAGAGCAACACCGCCGCCGTTGCCCAGGCCGCCTGCCACGCCCTCCTCCGGCGCGCCTCCGACGCGCTCAACCTCGCCGTCCGCGTCTCCGGCAGCAGCGCGACACTCCCGCCCAGCAACAACACCAGCCCTCCCAGCCAGATGTAGACCGCCAGCGGGTTGACGTAGACCTTGAAAATCGCCGTCGCCCCATTGCTATCCCACCCCGCCAGCACGACGTAGAAATCCTCTTTCAAGCCGACCCGCAACGCCGGGGTAGCCGTCGTCTGATCGGGATGCGCGGGGTACTGGTCTATGCCGGGGCACAACGTCGCCAGATGCCGCCCGTTCCGTGAGAGCGCGAGCGTCGCCCTGGAACTGACGTGGTCACCGACCATCTCCTGCACGAAATCATCGTAGGAGATCGCGTACCCCAACACGTCGGCGGACTCGCCGGGAGTGAGCGAGACCGTCGTCTCGAAAGCGTACATCCGCGTGCCGATGATGCCCAATCCCAGCAGGACGACCCCGATGTGGACGAGATAGCCGCCGTACTTGCGCCGATTACGTCCGAACAGTTGCCACAACACCACCGGAAAAGCGACCTGCTGCCGTCGGCTGCGGGACGCCGCGTCCCGCACGTACTCGGCGACGACCGTCCCCCCCGCCAGGCCGATGACGACGAACCCCACCAGAGACGCCGGGTCGGTGAACCCCGCCATCAACGCCAGCCCCAGGAACAACAACCCGCTCAACAACCCCGGCCCACTGCGGGCCTTCAGCCGTTCCAGCGCGGCGGACGCCCGCCCCAGCAGGGGACAGACCCCCATCAACAGCACCAACAGGGCGAACTGCGGCCCCGTCACCCGGTCGAACCACTCCGGCCCAGCCTCGAACTGCTGCCCCCCGAAGACCGCCGTCAGCGTCGGCAGGACGCTCCCGACGAACACCGAACCGGTGATAGTGACGAGCAGCATCAGCGTCAGCAGGAAGAAGCCATCGCGGGAAAGCAGCCCCTCCACCGGGTGGGAGTCGCCCAGGTCGGCATGGCGATAGACCATCAGCCCCACCGCGAACAGTGCCGCGACGACGATCGCCCCCAGGAAATACAGCCCCAGGTCGGAGTTTGAGAAAGCGTGGACCGACTGAATCATCCCGCTCCGGGTGGTGAACGTGCCGAACAGCACCAGGACGAACGACAACAGCACCAACCCCAGATTCCAGCGGCGGAACCCGCCCCGCTGCTCCTGCATCGCCACCCCGTGGAGCAGCGCGGTAATGGTCAGCCAGGGCATCAACCCGGCGTTCTCGACCGGGTCCCAGCCCCAGTAACCGCCCCATCCCAGCACATCGTAGGCCCACCGCATCCCCAGCAGCAGCCCCATCCCCAGGAAGAGCCAGGCGACCAGAATCCACCGCCGCGCGACGGACGGCCAATCCTCCAGGCGGCGCGTCACCAGCGCGGACAGGGCGAAAGCGAACGGCACCGCCACCCCCACATAACCCAGATACATCGCCGGGGGATGGAAAATCATACCGGGATGGCGCAGGAGCGGGTTCATCCCCATCCCGTCGGCGACCGGAGAGGGAGACGGCGTGAAGGGATTGGAGGCCAGCAGCGTCACTCCGGCGAAGAAAGCGGTGATGACGTTGAGGAACACCGTCGCCCAGGGGAGCAGCCGGTACGCCCGCCCCGCCGGACGGGCCACGGCTACGGCGGTGAACATCGCCTGGATGAAAGCCCACAGGAGCAGAGAGCCGTCCTGCCCGGCCCACACCGCCGACACCTTCAGATACAGGGGCAGGGAGCGGCTGGAATTTTCGGCCACATACCGCACCTGAAACTGATTCGTCAGAAAAGCGGCCAGCAGAAGCACCAACGCGCCCCCCAGCAGCCCCGCCGCCGAATAGATCGCGTTCCGTGCGCTCGACTGCCAACTACGCTCCCCCTTGCGAATGGCCCACAAGGCAGCAAAGGCCGCGTACAGAGACACGGCCAGCGCCAGCCCGATCAACATCGTCCCTACTTCTGAAAGCATTCAATCCTCCGTTCACCGACAACCCTATCGAACCCGCAGCCCATCCGTCCTCCTACCCTCCCGCCTGCTCCGGCACATCCTCCTCATACCGCGTCGGACACTTGAGGAGCACCTCATCGGCGTAGAAGCGGCCATCGCTGCCCAACTGACCGCGCATAATCGCCTGGGCCTCGTGCTTCAGGAGATCGGGCTTGATGTCATTGTACACCACCTCCAAACGGGGCGCGGTCGGGTCGTTGACGGCGGCGTGGAGCACCGCCGCCAGCCCCCCGGCCCGTTCCACCTCCTTCGGGTCCCCCGGCACCTGTACGATGGTGAAAGTCACCCTGGGGATGGAGGGGTCGTACACGATCGAATCCCCCAGCACCGCGCCGGAGACGGTGACGTTCTTGCCGATCGCGTTGGGCCCCATCCTCTGCAACTCCTCGACGGTGAGAAAGTAGTGGGCCGTGCTGCCGGTATTGGAGACAATCAGGAACACCGCCGCCGCCACGATGAGCAGCCCGGCGATGACGAACGTAGCCTTACTCGTCACTGCATCCTCCTGCTTCTGATTCGCGCTACCCTCCTCCAAAATGACGGCAGGCACTATACCACGAATGAAAGAGATTGACAAATCCCCGAACGCTGGTAAAATTAGTGTCAAATTTACACTAACTCGCTTTCTTTTTTGCCGCCAGTTAGTGTAAGTTTGACACTAAACGGAGGTGAACCATGAGTAGTATCCCCTTTCTGGACTGGCTGAGCCGCTGGGCGGACGACCTTCCCCCGCTCGACTGGGACACCATCGGCGGCGACCCGGCCCGCGTCGCCGTGCTCTCCCTGGACATGGTCAAGGGCTTCTGCGACTCCGGCCCCCTCGCCAGCCCGCGTGCCGCCGCCATCGTCCCGGCGGTGGTAGACCTCTTCCGCGAAGCGCACCAGCGCGGCGTCCGTCACTTCCTGCTCCTCCAGGACACCCACGAGCCCGACGCCGTCGAATTTGACGCCTACCCCCCGCACTGCATCGCCGGGAGCGAGGAAAGCGAGACCATCGCGGAACTGAACAACCTCCCCTTCTCCAACCTCTTCACCGTCATCCCCAAGAACACCATCAGTTCCCACGTCGGCACCGCCCTCGACGCCTGGCTGGAACAGCACCCCCAGGTCAACACCTTCATCATCGTCGGCGTCTGCACCGACATCTGCGTCTACCAGGCCGCGCTCTACCTGCGGGTGCGGGCCAACGTGCGGCGGGAGCGGGAGGCCCGCATCATCGTGCCGGCCCACTGCGTGCAGACCTACGACCTGCCGGTCGAGACGGCGGAGTCGCTCGGCGCGTTGCCCCACGATGGCGACCTCCTCCACCGCCTCTTCCTGTACCACATGGCCCTGAACGGGGTCGCAGTAGTGCGCTAGGCGGAATCCACAACCCAAAGGAGAAACACAATGGACTTACCAGAACGGATTGCTGACTGGCTCCGCGAGCGTCTGACGGACGCCGGAGCCGCCGGATTCGTCGTCGGGCTCAGCGGCGGTGTGGACTCCGCCACGGCCGCCGCCCTGGCCGTCCGGGCCGTCGGCGCGGAGCGGGTGCTGGCCGCGCTGATGCCCTGTCACTC
>JALWUZ010000610.1 GCA_027079895.1 Anaerolineae bacterium | reverse complement strand
CACCCCCCACCCGGAGACGGTGATGGCCCGGCAGGAGGAGGCGGAACGGGTTCAGTCGTTGCTGATGCACCTTTCCCCGACCGACCGGGCGGCTATCGTCCTGCGGTACTGGTACGATTGCTCCTACGAGGAGATCGCCGCGGCCCTGGACATGACGATCGGCGCGGTCAAGTCCCGGCTGCACCGCGCCCGGCGGGCTCTGGGCCGGATGTTGACGGAAGGAGAGAACGGCGATGAGATGTGAGCAGGCCGATGAGATGCTGACCGCTCGCCTGGACGGGCGTCTATCGGACGATGAGGAAGCCGCGCTGAGCGCCCACCTGGCGGAGTGCGACCGCTGCCGGGCGGAATGGCACCGCCTGGAGGCCCTCGACGCGCTGCTCGCCGCCGCGCCGACGCTGCCGGCCCCCGCCGCGCTGTCCACGCGCGTTCTGGCACGCCTCGAGCGACGGGAGCAGGTGCGCCGCTTGCTCGTCGGCGGGCTGGCGCTGGTGCTGGGGACGGTCTCTCTCGCCGCCCTCGCGCTGGCTCCTGTCCTGACGGACTTGCTGAACGCCGTCGGCCTGCTGACGCTGCTCCTCACCGGCGGGCTGACGACGCTGGGGAACCTCCTGGCCGTCCTGCTCGTCCGCTTCGCCGTGCCATTGGTCGCCTTGTTCACCGTCAGCCTGCTGCTGGCCCTGGCGTTGAACGGCCTGTGGCTGGGGGCAGTGCGCCGCATACGGGTCTAGTCGAATCGAGAAGGAGGGATTATGAGACGCCTGATGCTTTTCCTGTCCGCTGTGGTGCTGGTCATGAGTTCGCTGGCCTGCGGCTCCATCTCGCTGCCGCAGCCGACCATCGAAATCCCCGACGTGGACATCCCCACCCTGGAAGTGGGAGAGATGCAGACTCATCGGGAGACTATCCCCCTGCCGGCGGGGACCGTCTCGGTGACGGTCTCCATCGCCTTCGGCGGCGGCGAACTGGTGCTGGGAGCCGGCGATCCGGCGGAGTTGCTCTCCGGCCGCTTCCGGTACAACGTCGAGGAGTGGGCCCCGGAGATCGCCTATCGCGGCAACGAGTTGACCATCGAGCAAGGCGGGTTGGATTTCCACGAGTGGGGCGTGCCGAGCGGCATCACTCACAACGAGTGGAAACTGAACTTCTCCCCCAACGTGCCGCTGAAGATGGGGCTCAAAATCGGGGCCGGCAACGGGGAACTGGATTTCACCGGCTTGCAGGTCTCCGCTCTGGACATGGACATGGGGGCCGGTGACTTCAACGTCTTCTTCGATAGCCCGAACGGGACGGCGATGGAGAACTTCACGCTGAGGAGCGGCGCGGCCAAGATGACCGTCTCCGGCATCGGGAACGCCGGGCCGCGGAACGTCACCGTCCAGGGGGGCGTCGGCGACCTCGATCTGGACCTGACCGGCTCCTGGCCGGTTTCGTCCGAAGTGCGCCTCATCGCCGGGCTGGGCGCCATCACCCTGCGGCTGCCGCACGACATCGGCGTGATGGTCGAGACGGAGGGGGGGACGGCCAGTCTGGAGACCGAGGGGTTGCGGGAGACGGAGGAGGGGTACGTCAACGACGTGTACGGGACGACGGAGAGAGAGTTGCACGTCAGGATAACGACCGGCGTCGGCTCCCTGCGGCTGCTCGTCGTGGAGTGACGGAGCGGCCCGATGCGGAGATTCGCCCTGCTCGCCATCTCGCTCGTCGTCGTCGGCCTGCTCGCGACGGCCCCCGCGCTGGCCGCCCCACCCGACGGCGGGGGCGTGATCGTCTGGGACGGCGACTACACTCTGGCGGCCGGGGAGCAGATCGCCGGCGACCTGGTGGTCGTCAACGGCGACGTGACCCTGGCGGCCGGGAGCACCGTCCAGGGCTCCGTCGCCGTCTGGAACGGGCAGGCCGACGTGCAGGGCACGGTCGAGGGCAGCCTGCTGGTTTCCGGGGGCCGCCTCCACCTGGGGGAGACGGCCAGCGTGGGCGGCGATGTCGTCTGCTCCGACGAGTGCCGCCTGGATCGGGCGGACGGGGCTCACGTGGGCGGCGCGGTCACTTTGGAGGAGAACCTGGCGGGGCCCTGGCGACTGGGCGGCCCGCTGGTGGTCTGGCGGGCGGGGCTGGGGCGGATGCTGGGCTGGGCCTTTCACGCGGCGCGGTTCGTAGCGGGGCTGCTGGTGATGGCGGTGGTCGCCGGGCTGGTGGCCCTGGTGTGGCCGCGGTGGACGAGCCGCGTCGGGCAGGTGGTGGTTGCCGCGCCCTGGTACCGCAGTCTGTTGCTGGGCGCGTTGACCTGCGGCGCGGCCCTGACGGTCTCCGTCGTGCTGCTGTTGACGCTCTGCCTCGCACCGCTGGGGCTCATACTGCTGTTGATTCTGGGGGCCGCGGGGCTGTTCGGCTGGGTCGGCGTCGGGGCGGTGGTGGGCCGCCGCCTGCTCCCGCAGCGGGACTCGCTTCCCCTGGTCGCCGGGGTGGGGACGCTGTTCATCACGCTGGCGGCGGCTGCGGTGACCGCCCTCCCCTGTCTCTCCCCTCTCGGCTGGGTGCTGACGGTGGGGCTGTGGTGTCTGGGACTGGGAGCGGTTGTCCTGAGCGCGGTTGGGTGATGGTTGTGGGGTTTGTTGGGTTGGGTCATAATGACTACGCGAAGTGCGTGCTTGCCCATCCCCTGCCCGCGACGACCTAAGAAAGTGCGCCACAAGGGCCGCCCGCCGCAAGGCTGGGCGGCCTATGCGCTTCCAAAACCTACGGGGGCCGAAAAATGAATAACAAACGGACTATCTGTAACCTTCCCCTGAACTGGGCACTCATCAGCCTGCTAGTGATCAGTTGCGCCGCTTTTGTTGTTTGGTACAGCGGCATCCTCAATCCCCTCCAGGCTGCCGCCCTCGCTCTAGGGCTGGGGCTGACCGTTTTGACCGCCTGGGTGATTGCGCGACGCCATAGTGCAGCGAAGCAAAAATGGCATACCATTCGCCACCGCGATGCGCCCAGGGCCTCCTTCAAACGAATCCTGGCAGCCTATGTCACGACTACCGTACTATTGTCCGGGTACATCGCGCTTCATATTCCATTCAGTTATCTGCGTGATAATCCGGTTGGCGCTGCGACCAGGATAACGCCTCGTACGGACATCTATGTGACCTGGGGCATTGCGATCCTCGCGGCCTGGATAATCGGCAGGATGGGAAAACGACGCTGGTTGCGTGTCGTTCTGCTTGGACTCTCGCTCTTATTGGTCCTGGTCTTCATTATTTCAAGCGCAGAACTGGACTTTCGACGGGCCGGCCAGAGTGCCGGTTGGATAGGGTGGATAAGCCAGAATGTCTGGATAGAGCCATCTGCTGGAAAACACATCGTTCCCCGCAATCTGAGTGAAATCTTTGTCCCCGGAAACTTTACCCCTCAGGGAGTCATCCTTTCCTTTGTTTCCATCGCGACTACATTCAGGGAACTTGTTTGGTACTGGGTGGTCGTTCCGGTTATTGATCCGCGCTATGACTCATCTGCCGATCAGCGTCAAATACTTTTGTTGCTTTTCATTTTCTCTGCGTCACTAACTTTGCTTGGCGGAGCAGTGGCCACCATAGCCACCGGTTTACAAGACCTTTGCCTATCGGAGAGGGTCAGGGGTGCAGTACATCGCATTGCGCAATTCCTCCTGGCGACGACCATGCGGGGGGTGCAGCGGCTGGCACGACGGATACGCCGGGGCTGGCGTGGTCTGCGCCGCACCCGCGCCTGGCGGCTGGCGATGCGGGCGACCCGCTGGAGTCTCCTAGTGATTCTGGCCCTGGACGGGCTGGGTCTCCTCCTCACCGCCCGGCCTGTGGCAGTGGACTGGGAGCCGACCATCACCTCCGGCTTTCCCCCCGGTCCACCTCGCTCCGTTCGGGCGTTGCTGGTGGGGCCGGAGGGGGAACTGTACGCCGGGACGTGGGGCGGCGGCCTCTTCCGCTCCGACGACAGCGGGGCGCACTGGCGGCCGGTCAACCAGGGGCTGACCAGTCTATCCGTGCAGGCCCTGCTCGTAGGGCGGGAGGGGGCGCTGTACGCCGGGACGGAGTTCGGCGGCGTCTTCCGCTCCGACGACGGCGGGGTGCACTGGCGGCCGGTCAACGAAGGGCTGACCGACCTGGACG
>JALWUZ010000609.1 GCA_027079895.1 Anaerolineae bacterium | reverse complement strand
ATGTGGGGGACTTCCAGAGACGAAAGAGAAAACCTCACAACCTCACAACCTGCCTCCCTCGCGCGGGTGTATTTTTTCACCCGGAGGAAGGCCCCGCTTCATTTTCCAAGGTGAGACCGTACAACTTCTCCACCGCGGTCTTGCTGATGCATAATGCCCGGCGGTTCTTCCCCGCCAACCACGCGCTCACCGTGTACCCCTTGCCGCGCTCGGCCAGCAGGCCGGGCAACTGGCTGATTTGCCGTCGCAGGGCGTCCGTGGTGGTGTCGAAGTTCTCCCCCTGCCCCGCCCAGTAGATACGGGCCTGGGCCAGACAGGCGCGGTCGTCCAGGTATAGTTTGTCGTCTTTCGTCCAGCCCACCAGTTCGGCACTGGCCGGGGGGATGAAGTTGCTCTCGCTGGTGTGCGGAGCCAGGTACACCTTGCCCCGCTCCAGAAGACTGTTGAGGGCCTCGAAGAACTTGCGCATCGGGCTTTCGGCGCTGATTTTCTCCGCCTGGGAGGCCACCACCCCCGCCAGGGCCTCGCTTACCCGGTCCGCCAGGTCCCCTGCTGCATGGGAGGAGAGCAACCCCATCTCCAGAAAGGCGCCAATGGCAATCTGCTGGGCAGCGTCCAGGGTGGCAAAGTAATCGGGCAGGCGGTTTTGGAGGGAGTGGGTCGCCCGAATGTGGCGCAGCGCCTCCTCCCGAATGGTCTGGGCTTTTTCCTCCACCTCCTCCCAGTGCTCCGCCAGATAGCGGATATAGGCAGCCATTGCCCCGGCATACGCCCCGGATTGGGCCGCCTCCTGAGCGGCGTCCAGTGCCGGGCGGGAGCGTTCCCCGTTGGCGGGCAGCACATCACCCTGCGCAATCGGGATGTACAACATGCGCCCTACGGTAGATTGCCCGGAGAGATGCAATTCCGCGGTGGAGAGCACCAGGCCGCGGGGTACGAGCCTACATTCCGCACCTTAAGGAGCGAGGAGATAGCATTTTTCGACAGGAGGGCCAAGTAGCCGCAAGATGTCTCGATGAACGGGTTTGAGATTGAGCACACGGCGTGCCAC
>JALWUZ010000608.1 GCA_027079895.1 Anaerolineae bacterium | reverse complement strand
GGGGTGGAGGTGGTGCGCACCGGTCGCGCTATCCGCTTGGCCGACGTGAGAGAATCCGCCCGGCACGTTCCCCAGCCAGGCAAAGAACCCTGTGGCTCCGAGTTGTGCGTCCCGATGAAAGTCGGCGAGCGGGTCATCGGGGTGTTGAACGTCGAAAGCGACCAGACTGGTCGTTTCACCGCCGCCGACGAGCAGATTCTTCAGACGCTGGCCAATCAGGCCGCTGCGGCCATCGAAAACGCCCGCCTGTACCGCGAGGCCCGCGAGCAGACCCGGCTGTTGGCGACGATCAACGCCGTCGGGTCGGCGGTCACATCGTCGCTGGATACCGACGTCATCCTCCGCCGCCTGTTGGAAATGACCTGCCGCGCCGTGGACGCCGAGCGGGGCTCCTTCCTCTGGCTGGACGAGAAAAGCGGCGAACTGGTCTTCGCCTTGAGTATGGAGGATGAGCAGGCTTCCCTGGGCGGACAGCGGCTTCCGCCGGGCCAGGGCATCGCCGGGTGGGTCGCCCGGTACGGCGAACCGGTGATTATCAACGACGTGAGCCAAGACCCCCGCTACAACGGCACCGCCGAACAACTGACCGGCGTTTCGGTGCGTTCGGTGCTGTGTGCGCCGTTGCGCTACCGCGAGCGGACGCTGGGGGTCGTGGAGATCGTGAACAAGCGGGGAGACGATTTTACCGAAAAAGACATGGCCTTGCTGAAAGCGGTCTCCTCGGCTGCGGCCTCCGCTCTGGAGAACGCCCGTCTGTACGCGGAGCAGAAGCGGCTGTTGCGCAAGCAGCGGCAGGCTCAGGCGCGGCTGATTCAGGCGGAGAAGATGGGGGCGTTGGGCCGCCTGACCGCCTCCATCACCCACGAGATCAACAACCCCTTGCAGGCGGTGCAGGGCTGCCTGACCCTGGTCAGCGAGGAACTGGACGGCGAGCGGCGGGACGAGGTGATGCAACGCTACCTGGGAATCGCCGAAGGGGAGATTCTGCGGATAGCGGAGATCGTGCGCCGGATGCGGGACTTCTACCGGCCGGCCCAGGAGGAGATGAAGCCGA
>JALWUZ010000607.1 GCA_027079895.1 Anaerolineae bacterium | reverse complement strand
GGGGTGGGGACGCAGGCGGTGAGGATGACGAGCAGGATGAGCAGGGTCTTTTTCATCGTGCCTCCTGGTTGTGACGGGATGACCGTAATTGTACCCGGCTCGGCTACCTGGTCAAGCGGGGATGGGTCGCCCTCCGCCGCCCATTGAGCCGTTGCATTCGCTATTTGAGGGCACGGGGTAGGCGATGGCACTGCCATCGCCTACCCCTTTGACTGCAAGCGTAAGAACTTCGACGAGCCCTTCGCCGCCCGGCGCGGCTTGCCAAAATCCCGCCGTCTGCTACAATCCGGCGCGGGAGCGAAACGGATGGCATTGCTGTACCTCATTCGCCACGCCACCTCACGGATGACCGGCGACGCCGCCGAACGCTGGTCGCTTTCCGAACAGGGCCGCCGGGAGGCCGGCATCCTGGCGCGGCAGGATTTCTGGCGCACAGTCGAGCACCTGTTCTCCAGCCCGGAGCCGAAAGCGGTGCAGACGGCGGAACCGGCGGCCCGGCGGTGGGGCATCCCCCTGGCGGTCAGCGACTGCCTCCACGAACTGCGCCGCCCCCGCCTGATACCGCACTACGAGCAGACCGTCGCCCGCCTGTTCGCCGACCCGGAGACCGCCCTCGACGGGTACGAATCGGCGGCGGAGGCGGCACGGCGCATCGTCCGTTGCTTCGAGGAACTGGTGGCCGCCCACCCGGAGCGGACGCTGGCAGTAGTCTCCCACGGCCTGGTGCTGACCCTGTTCCTCGCCCGCCTGGAACACCGCTGGCCCACCGTCGCCGAGTGGCGGGCGGTCCCTTTCACCGGCCTGGCGGTGGTGGAGACGAGAGGATGGAGGAAGATTCACGGGTGGACGAGCGCGGCCCAGATCGAGTGAACCTCCTGTTGCTGCGCCTGGTGTTCCTGCTCTGGCTGGCGGCCATGCCGCTGATACTCACTGGCGAAGGCCCCCCGCCCGGCACACTGCGGGCCAAAGTGCGGCTGGCGGTCGCTGGTGACACTTTCAACTTTATCGGCTGGACGCTGGGGACGGTGGTGGACAAACTGACCTTCCCCCTCGTCGCCCCGCAGCGGTACATGGACGAGGCCGCCCGCCGGGACTTCTTCCTCGACTACCTGCGGCTGACGGCGGCGGCGCAGTCCCTGTCCCAGCGCATCGAATGGCTCTACGCGGACCCGGAAGTGTCCGACCCGGCGGCGGAGGCGGCCCCTCTGCGGGACACCCTGGCCCGCTACCGGCGCGAACTCGCCTATCGCCGCCCGATCGTCGAGGCGATTTTGCAGGAGCAGACCGCCTCCGTCCTCTACGACGCCGGCTTCGGCGCGTTGGGGCAAGTCTGGCCCCCGGTCAACGACCGCCTGACCGCCCTGCCGACTATGCTCGTCATCTCCCCCCGCGACCACATCGAAAACATCTTCAGCCTGTCCCTGCGGCACGGCATGGACGCGGCCCGGCGGGAGGAGATCGAGGCCCAGGTGGACGAGGCCGCCGATGTCTCCTCGCTGGTGACGGACATCGGCGGGCTTTCGACCTACCCGGCGATGTTGCTGGAAATCAACTCCCTCGTCTGGCTGACCAACGTCTCCGCCCACGAGTGGACCCACATCTACCTGCTGCCATACCCCCTGGGGCGCGACTACGGTTCCAGCCCCGACAGCCTCACCATCAACGAGACCGTCGCCTCCATCGTCGGGGAGGAGATCGGGTGGCGGACGATGTTCCGCTACTACCCGGCCCTACTGCCCGCGCCGACCCCGCCGTCGGCCCCGTCGGAGCCGACGGCGCCCCCGCAATTCGACTTCCGCCAGGAAATGCGCCGCACCCGCATCCACGTGGACGACCTGCTGGCCCAGGGACAGATCGCTGCGGCGGAGCGGTACATGGAGGAGCGGCGGCAGGTGTTCGTCGCCCACGGGTACCGCATCCGCAAACTGAACCAGGCTTACTTCGCCTTTCACGGCTCCTACGCCAACAAGCCCGGCGCGGCGGGAGAGGACCCCATCGGCCCGGCGGTGCTCCGCCTGCGGGCCCGCTCGCCGAACCTGCACGCCTTCGTGACCCAGATCGCCAACGTCACGACGTTGGCGGAACTGCATGAGTTGCTGGGCGAGCCGTCCGCTCCGGAATCAACGCCCCGATGACAGGCAGATGACGAGAAGCCGTCCCCCGCACCGCATCCTGACCCCGTTAGGGCTGGCCGTCGCCCTCTCGCTCTCCGGCGACCTGACCCTCTACGCCGTCCTCGTGACCCAGATGGAGGTCGTCGGCCTGACCCTGGCCGACGTGGGCGTCATGCTCAGCGTCAACCGCCTGGTGCGCATCCCCGGCAACCCCCTCATCGGCCTCCTGCTCGACCGCTGGGGACGGCGGCGGCTCTTCATCCTGGGGATGGTCATCGGTGTGCTCACCACCGCCGGATACGGCCTTTCCTACGGCTTCTGGCCCTTCCTGCTGGCGCGGATGGCCTGGGGGCTCGGCTGGACTTGCATCAACGTCGGCGGGATGGCGATGGCCCTCGACATCAGCACCGCCGCCGACCGGGGCCGCGTGACCGGCATCTACAACACCTGGATGTGGGGCGGGTTCGCCCTCGCTCCGCTGCTGGGCGGCTTCCTGGTGGACCGGATCGGCTTCCGTCCGGCGATGGGGGTCGCCGCCGCGCTGACCGCCGTCGGTCTCCTGGCGGTGCTCCTCGCTCTGCCGGAGACCGCTCGCCCGCGCTCCGCCGCCGACCGGCCCCCGGCCCGCCGCACCGTCCGGCAACGGCTCGCCCCCCTCCGCCGGATTCTGACGCGCCGCTGGCTCCGCGCCCATCGCCGCCGGGCCGCGACCTCCCTCCTGCTCCTGATCACCCGCTTCGCCGGGGAGGGGGTCGCCGTCTCCACCATCAGCCTGCTCCTCCAACGCCGCTTCGGGCCGACCATCGCCCTGGACGGGATGGTGCTGGGCGTGGCGACCGTCGGTGGTGCGCTGCTGGCGACCCGTTCCCTGCTGGCCGGAGCCGTCGGGCCTCTGGCCGGCCGCCTCTCCGATGCCCGCGCCGGACGGCGGCCCGTCATCACCGCCAGCCTGCTCATCGGGATGAGCGGTTTCGCGCTCCTGGCCTTCGCCACCACCCCGGCGGCGATTCTGCTGGGCGTCGTCCTGGGGGCCGTCAGCGGCGGCGCGGCCCTGGCGACCCTCCTGGCCCAGATGGGCGACCTGACTCCGGCGGGCCGTGAGGGGGCGATGATGGGGGCCTACGCCACCATCGGCGACATCGGCAGCACCGCCGGGCCGGCCGTCGCCTTCGCTATGGCGGCGGCCGTCAACCTGGAATGGGTGTACCTCCTGTGCGCCCTCATCTTCCTCCTGGGACTGGGGCTCGCCGCCCAACTGCGCTGAAACCCCCGGCCAATCCTCTCTTGCTAGCCCCGCGTGTCCGCTCGGCGGACGATGGAATTGTAACGCTTCTGTAACACAGGGGACAAAAACTCCATGCTATAATTGCGGCGTGGCATGACTGCTCATCCTTTCGCGGAGGCGGACATGCCGTAGGCTCAATTTCAACAGAGAAAGGAGGTATAAGATGAGGTTGCACGTTTGGAGACTGGCACTGATGGCGATAGTCCTCCTGACGCTGACGATTACCCCCAGGCCGGCCGGGGCTCAGTCTCCCAACACCTACACATCCATCACGATGAGCGACATCCGTTCCGGCGCGCCGGTCATCAACGGGGTTTTCACCACCGACGTAGAGGTCTCGATCGTCAACAACGCCGACCCGCAGGTTGGCGTGCAGGGAGTGGAACTGTGGCTGGCCTTCGACCCGACGATCGTGGCGGTGGACGACTACGACGACAACCCCGCCAACGGCATTCAGGTACAGCCGCGCAGCGGCTTCTTCGACGGTGACTTGGTGGTCGGCGCCAACGAGGTTCTCATCGGCGCGATGCCCCCCAACGCGCCGACAACCTGCACCACCGCCGGGGCCTGCGTCCACCTGGCCCTCAGCCACACCGGCGGGAGCGGCGCGATCGTCAACGGGAGTGGAGTCATCGCCACCATCACTTGGGCCGGCCTGGCGCTCGGCTCCCCCGCCTACCAGATCGTCGTCGTCTCCACCGGCGTGCCCCCCGGCACCGTCCTCTCCGACGCCAACGGGCAGCCCATCCCCATCAAC
>JALWUZ010000606.1 GCA_027079895.1 Anaerolineae bacterium | reverse complement strand
CGCCGACGGGCCCACCGCCGACATCCACCGCCAACCCATCAAGCCGCACCAACAAGCGTGCAGTTAGCCTGCGCTCGACTGCTTCATACGTGCTTGTAGCCAACGCTTGAACGAAGTCTGGCTCTCTTGAGAAGGCTGCCACAACAAGATGTTTTCGACACTGATGTCTTCATCCAGATCCGGCCAGTGAATCCCCTCCCCTTTGCCAATCAGCCGCCAGTTGGCTCGTTCCTCCGGGGAAGCATGTAAAAGCCGAGGATACCAAGCCAGGGGAACTGAAGCGGTACGTCCGTCTGCAAAATCAACGATGAGTGTGTCCTCAGTTACCTCAACGTGTTGTGCAGTCGCTAATCGCAATTCATCCGTTACACCAACCACCCCACCTGCCCAACATGTCATTCAGAGTCCACCTCGACGAAGCGGCACTGCCCGGTCTCCAGGTCGAGGATGCAGAAAGAGCGCGATTGGTGGCGCGTGCCGCCCAACGCGCCGGGGTTGATGACGTGCGTCCGGCCTAGCACCTGGTCGCGCCGCCGATGCGTGTGACCGTGGAGCACGTAGGCGTACTCGCCGGAGGAGATGATGTTGCCCAGCACCTCCTCGTTGTCCCCGTGCAACATCGCCACCGGGTAGCCGCCCAGCACCAGCCGGTGGAGCCAGGCGAACCGCCCCGCGCCGCTGATGTCGGTGATCGCCTGGGCCAGCCCGAAGGAGCGGTCCATATTCCCCTGGGCGACCCACAAGTCGAACCCGGCCAGGGCTCGGACGGTCGCCGGGCTGCAAATGTCACCGCAATGAAAGACCTGCGTCACCCCTTCAGCCCGTAGAACCGTGAGCGCGGCCTCTAGGTTGCGCAGGTTATCGTGGGTATCGGAGATGATACCGATTTTCGAGTCTGCTTTCATTCCCGCCCTCCCGCCGGAATGATAGCAGAAACTCGACGAATAGGCAAGCGAACCTGCGGAGCGTCACGCATTGGGGGGCTCGACACCGCCCCACGGCTCCATCTCCCCCCAGTTCCGCCCCACCTTCAAGTCCACCTTGAGCGGCACCCGCAGCCGAAAAGCGTTCTCCATCACCTCCCGCATCAGCGGCCCGACAGTCTCCACCTCCTCGTCGGGAGCCTCCACCACCAACTCGTCGTGTACCTGGAGGATCATCCGCGCCCGCAGCGAGTGGGCTGCCAGTTCCCGGTGCAGCCGAATCATGGCGATTTTGATGATGTCGGCGGCGGTGCCCTGGATGGGGGCGTTGATCGCCATCCGCTCGGCGGCCTGCCGGGCGTTGTGGGAAGCGTGGCTGCCCGGCTGTAGTTCGGGGAAGTACCGCCGCCGCCCCAGCAGCGTCTCCACGTACCCCTGCCGCGTGGCGCGGGCTTTGGTCGTGTCAATGTACTCCCGCACCCGGGGGAACCGCTCGAAGTAGGTCTTGATGAACTCCTCCGCCTCGGACTGGGTCATCCCCGTCGCCTGGGAGAGGCCGTAAGCGGTCTGGCCGTAGGAGAGGCCGAAGTTGACCCCTTTGGCCAGCCGCCGCATCTCCGGCGTCACCTCCTCCAGCGGCACGCCCAGGACGGCGGCGGCAGTGCTGGCGTGGATGTCCTCACCGCGGGCGAACGCGCTCAACAGCCCCTCGTCCCCGGAGATGTGGGCCATCACCCGCAACTCCACCTGGGAGTAGTCCGCCCCGACCAGTTGCCAGCCTTCCTCGGCGACGAAGGCCCGCCGCACCTGCCGCCCCAGCGGGGTACGGATGGGGATGTTCTGCAAGTTGGGATTGCTGCTGCTCAACCGCCCCGTCACCGTGCCGGTCTGGTGGTACGAGGTATGCAGCCGTCCCGTGCGCGGATTGACCAGCCGGGGGAGCGCGTCCACGTAAGTGGACTTCAGTTTCGCCAGCCCGCGGTACTCCAGGACCAAATCCACGACCGGATGTTTGCCCCGCAGCCGTTCCAACACCGCCGCCGCCGTCGAAAAGTGGCCCGATTTGGTGCGCTTGAGCCCCTGCGTCGGCAGCCCCAGGTGCTTGAAGAGCACGTCGGACAACTGCTGGGTCGAGTTGATGTTGAACGGATAGCCGACCATCTCCTGGATACGGGCTTCCAACTCGCCCAGGCGGGCGGCCAGGTCGGCGGACATCCGCTCCAAGAAGCCGCTATCCAGCCGAATGCCGGCCATCTCCATCGCCGCCAGCACCGGCACCAGCGGCATCTCCACCTCGGTAAACAGATCCCAGAGGTGCTTTTCCCGCAGTTCCTTTTCCAGCACTGCGACCAGCCGGTGGGACATGTCGGCGTCGGCGCAGGCGTAGGGGAGCACCTGGGCGACCGGCACCGCGTCCATCGTCGCCTGCTGCTGCCCCCGGCCCTTTTTGCCGATGAGGGCCGTAATCGGCGTCATCTCCTCCTTGAGCCGCGCCCAGGCCAGATTCTTCAGGCCCAGGTTGCGGGAGGCGGGGTTGATGAGCCACTCGGCGATCAGCGTGTCGAAGGCCAGCCCTTCCAGGGGGATACCGGCCCGTCGGAGCACCGTCAGGTCGTACTTGAGATTGTGGCCCTGCTTGGGACAGTCGCCGTCGCCGAAGAGCGGGCCCAGCAGCGCGGCCACCTGCTCCAGCGGGATGGCCGGGTCGCCGGCCGGGGCGCGGATGGGGATGTAGTACCCCCGACGCGGCCCGTCGGTGAGGGATATGCCGACCAGGTCGGCCAGCATCGCGTCGGTGGAAGTGGTCTCCGTGTCCACCGTCAGCGCGGGCGCGTCCCGCAGCCGGGCGACCAGGCGGCGCAACTCCTCCTCGTCGGCGATGAGGCGATAATCGGCGGCGGGGGCCGGCTCCGCTTCCTCCTCCACCTCCGCCCCTCCGAACAGGCTCAGTTGCTGCGTCCCCCCGACGGTTCGCACCTCCGGCAGCCGTTCCGCCAGCGAGCGGAACTCCAACTCGCGGAACAGGTCGAGCACCGCCCTCCGGTCGAAAGGGCGCACCCGGCAGCGGTCGAGGTCGAGCGTCACCGGCGCATCCCGGACGATCGTCGCCAGTTGGCGGCTGAGAAAGGCCAGGTCGCGCCCCTCGGCCAACTTCTTCCGAAAGCGGGGCGTCACCTCGTCCAGGTGGGCGTAGATTCCCTCCAACGAGCCGTACTTCTGGAGCAGTTTGACGGCGGTCTTCTGCCCGACGCCGGGGACGCCGGGGATGTTGTCCGACTTATCGCCGACGAGGGCCTTGTAATCCACCAGTTTGTCGGGGGGCAGGCCGTACTTGCGCTCGACGGCGGGCGGGTCGTAGACAACCACGTCGGAGAACCGCCAGCGGGAGGTGAGGACGCGCACCATCTCGTCCACCAGTTGGAGGATGTCCATATCGCCGGTGACGATGAGCGTGCTCACCCCCTGCTCCTCCGCTTGGCGGGAGAGAGTGCCCAGGAGGTCGTCCGCCTCGTACCCCTCGCGCTCGAACTGGGGGATTCCCAGCGTCTCCACCACCTGGCGGATACGGCTCATCTGGGAGCGCATCGCGTCCGGCATTTTGGCGCGGTGGGCCTTGTATTCGGGGTACAGGTCGTGGCGGAAGGTGCGCCCCTTGTCGAACGTGACGGCGATGTAGGCGGGCTGCTCGTCCCGCAGGACGTTGAGCAGCATCGCGGTGAAGCCGTAGACGGCGTTGGTCGGCTCCCCCTGGGCGGTCTGCATATCCTCCGGCAGGGCGTGGAAGGCCCGGTAAGCCAGCGCGTGGCCGTCAATCAACACCAACTCATTCTGCGCCATAGGGAATCTCTCTCACCGCAGCCCGGTCTCCAGGCGGGCGATGACCATGCGCTGAATCTCGCTCGTCCCCTCGTAAATCTCGGTGATCTTCGCGTCCCGGAAGTACCGCTCGATGGGCAACTCCTTGCTGTACCCCATCCCGCCGTGGATTTGAATCGCCTGGGTCGTGACCCACATCGCCGTCTCCGAGGCGAAGGTCTTCGCCATGCAGGACTCCAGCGTGTACCGCTTGTGGGTCTTCTTGGACGCCTCCTTCGCCAGCGCGGCTTGGTAGATGAGCAGGCGGCTGGCCTCGATGCGGATTTTCATATCGGCGATCTTCTGCTGAATCATCTGGAACTGGCCGATTTTCTTGCCGAAGGCCTCGCGCTCCTGGACGTAGGCCACCGACGCCT
>JALWUZ010000605.1 GCA_027079895.1 Anaerolineae bacterium | reverse complement strand
TCACGAGGCTACCCTGACTCCTTGCAGCGATGACCACGGGGCTATGGCCCCTTTGTGGTCGGTGTCGTGGCCCACCCTGAGTGTATCGCGAACTGCCCCAACCCACAAATCTTATTATACTAGGAGGAGAATAGAGGTGTCTCTGAGCAAGAGCGAGAAAGAAGCCATCATCCAGGAATATGGCCGGTCGCCTGACGACACCGGTTCACCGGAGGTGCAGATCGCGCTGCTGACCACCCGAATCAAGCAGTTGACGGAGCATCTGAAGGTTCACAAACACGATGAACACTCACGACGCGGCCTGCTGAAGATGGTCGGGCGGCGGCGACGGCATCTGACCTACCTCAGCCGCACGGATCCACAGCGGTACAAGGAGATCACCCGGCGGCTGGGCCTGCGCAAGTAACGCGCTCCGGTCGGACGGCTGGCTCACGAAATGACCTGGTATCTGTACCCATAATGCGGTTCTTCGACGGACGAGTAGATGCGGGGCAGGATGACCCATCTACTCGTTTCGTTTGCCCATCACCGGCCGCGCCCAGGTGCAGGAATTGGCGAGTGTCCCGTAGCCCGCTACGAGATACCCCCCAGTCCCTGACCCTGGCGCACGGCCCACAAATTTGGAGGTAAAAATGAACGTTCACAGATTCACTGCTATGCTGGGCGATGAGGAGATCATCATCGAGACCGGCAAACTGGCCCAGCAGGCCGGCGGCGCGGTGACGGTGCAGCAGGGGGATACGCTCCTGCTCGTCACGGCGACGATGGCCCGCGCTCCCAGGGAGGGGATTGGGTTCTTCCCCCTGACCGTTGATTTCGAGGAGCGGCTCTACGCCGCCGGGCGCATACCCGGCTCCTTCTTCCGCCGCGAGGGACGCCCGACCGAGTCGGCCACCCTCACGATGCGGTTGGTGGACCGGCCTATCCGCCCCCTCTTCCCCAAAGACCTGCGCAACGACGTGCAGGTCGTCATCACCCCTCTTTCGCAGGACGACGAGCACCAGACCGACATCCTGGCCATCATCGGCGCGTCGGCAGCCCTCACCATCTCCGATGTG
>JALWUZ010000604.1 GCA_027079895.1 Anaerolineae bacterium | reverse complement strand
GATCGCCGCCGTCTACGGCTGCACGGTGGAGGAGATCGTCGCCGCCAACGGCCTGCCCAACGCCGACACCATCTCCATCGGCCAGACGCTCTACATCCCCGTCGCCGCCACCGCCGACGGCCTGTACCTCAAACTCATCCCCGACAGCGAGATGGTCTACGGCCCGGCCTACATCCACTTCGACCTGCCGGGTTTCGTCGCCGCGCAGGGGGGCTATCTGGCCGGATACAGCGAGGAGGTCGAGGGACGCACCCTCACCGGCGCGGAGATCGTCCGCCTCGTCGCCCGCCGTTTCAGCGTCGGGCCGCGCGTCCTCCTGGCCCTGCTCGAACTTCAATCCCAGTGGGTCACGAACCCCCACCCGGCCAACCTCGACTACCCCGTCGGCTACGAGCGGGAGTATTACGAGGGGCTCTTCACTCAACTCAGTTGGGCGGCGGTGCGGCTCAACGAGGGGTACTACGGCTGGAAACGGGGCGACCACGCCACGTTGCGCCTGCTGGACGGTACGCGGCTGGCCGTCGCCCCCGGCCTGAACGCCGGCACCGTCGGCGTGCAGAACTGCCTGGCGGAACTCTCCTCGTCCAGGGAGCAATGGCTGGCCCTCGTCGGGCCCGGCGGCTTCCCGGCGGTGTACGGGCGGCTGTTCGGCAACCCGTTCGCCTACGGGGTGGAGCCGCTCCTGCCGCCCGGCCTGACTCAGCCGGAACTCCGCTTTCCCTGGGAGGCGGGGCGGATGTGGTACTTCACCGGCGGGCCGCACGGGGGCTGGGGGAACGGCAGCGGCCGCGCCGCGCTGGATTTCGTGCCCGGCGACAAGATTCACGGCTGCCTCGTCTCCCAGGAGTGGGCCGCCGCCGCTGCCGACGGGCTGATCGTCTACAGCGCGGACGGGATGGTGCTGGAAGACCTCGACGGGGACGGCTTCGAGGAGAGCGGCTGGGTGCTGCTCTACCTCCATCTCGCCGACCGCGACCGCGTGCCGGTCGGTACCTACGTCTCCCAGGGGGAGCGCATCGGCCATCCCTCTTGTGAAGGGGGGTACGCCGAGGCTACCCA
>JALWUZ010000603.1 GCA_027079895.1 Anaerolineae bacterium | reverse complement strand
ATCCAGGGCCGGACGTTCCACTGGTACAGGCGCCAAGTGCGCCCCTGGTTGCTGCTGGCCATGCTGGTGGCCGCCCTCGCCCTCGCCCCCGGATAGTCCACGATGACCGCTCTCGCCTGGGTGTCGCTGCTCGCGGGGCTCGTCCTGCTGGGCCTCCTGCTCTACTGGCTGTTCATCATCGCCGAAGGAGCCTATCTGGGCCCGTGGGCCGTTGTTCTGCTCTACGACTGGGCCGCCCGTGCCTACGAGCGCATCAAGCAGTACGACCCCGGCGATGAGCAGTGGTTCCTCGGCCTCCCGCTGGCCCGGTCGCTGGAACTGGTGCCCGCCCCGCTGGTGCTCGACGTGGCGACCGGCACCGGACGGCTGCCCCGCGCCCTCCTCCGTCAGCCGGCCTTCGCCGGGCGGGTCATCGGGCTCGACCTCTCCCGCCGGATGTTGCACGAGGCGGTGGAGCGCACCGCCCAGTTCGCCGACCGGCTGACTTTCATCTGGCAGGACGCCCGCTGCCTCCCCTTCGATGACGACACCTTCGATTGCGTGACCTGCCTCGAGGCGTTGGAATTCATCCCCCGTCCGCGCGAGGTGCTGGCGGAATTGGTGCGCGTCCTGCGGCCCGGCGGGGTGCTCCTCGTCACCAACCGCATCGGCTGGGAGGCCCGCTTTCTGCCGGGACGGGCCTTCCCGCGTGCGGAGTTCGAGGCCCTGCTGCGGGCCCTCCCGCTGGAGGGGGTCAAGGTACAGCCCTGGCAGGCGGCCTACGACCTGGCCTGGGCCCTCAAGTCCGGCGACCCGCACGGCGGCGGCGTCCGTCCCCTAGAGCAGATCCTCCGCTGCCCGAACTGCGGGGGGCGGCTGCGACGGGAGGAGGACGGTTTCCGCTGCGTCGGGTGCGGGCGGCTCTACCCGGTCGCCGCGGACGGCGTCATCGAACTGCACGCCGGCGTGGATGGTCAGGGCAAGCGAGCCGTTCGCGGGGGTTCGAAGCAAACACCTGGCTCATAGAGTAAAGAGGGGATTGAGGGAACGGGGGAGGCCGGTAAGTCGTGGGGGGTTGGCC
>JALWUZ010000602.1 GCA_027079895.1 Anaerolineae bacterium | reverse complement strand
TGCCGCACCTGCGCCGTTCGGGGGAGTACGGCGACCTGTACGCCAAAGTGGATGTCCGGCTGCCGACCAAGTTGACCGACCGGCAGCGGGAACTTTTCGAGGAACTGCGGCGCATCTCGTGAGTGGAGGACGATAGACGATGAACGATCAGGAACGGAGCACTTGCATCACCATCACCGTCGCGGCCCGTCGCAGCGGCCTCTCGCCCCACACCGTGCGCCGCTACATCCGGCGCGGTCTGGTGGACGAGGTGCTGACGGAGGCCCATCTGCCGGAACTGCGCCGCATTCGCCGGCTGACCGACCTGGGCGTCAACCTGGCCGGGGTCGAGATCATCCTGCGCATGCGGCGGCGCATCGAGGAACTAGAGGCGGAAATCGCCCGCCTGAACCGCCTCCTCGAAATCTAGGCCGCCCCCACCCGCCACCTGCCACTTGCTCACTTGCCAACCTGCCACTTGCACACTTGCAAACTTGCAACTTGCTACCTGTACAAACTCCCCACCGTCAGCAGCAGCGACGACAGCAACATATAGACCGACGCCAGTTTGAACAACAACCAGTTGCGCCGCGCCGTCGGCCTGACCAGTTCCACGCCGGAGAAACCGAACATCCCCAACCCCAGTGCCAGCAACAGCCACCGGGCGGCGGGATGGACGTGCAGCAGGAAAGTACAACCCATCAGTACCAGCGTGTTCAGCAGATTCGCCCCCGCGATGAACAGCCGGGCCGGACGCACCCCGTAGACGTTGGGCCACGCCGGTACCCCGGCCCGCCGGTAATCGTCGGCGTAACGGATCGCCAGCGTCAGGATGTGGGAGGGAATCCACAGCAGAATCGAACCGGCGAGCAGCAACCCGACCACATCCACCCGTCCCAGGGCGAGCGTCCGCCCGGCTAACACCGGCATCCCCCCGGCGACTCCCCCCAGGACGATGGAGAGGGGCGACCGCCGCTTGAGCCAGGCGGTGTAAATCAGCAGGTCGAAGAAGAACCCCAGGGCCACCAGCAGCCCGAAGAGAAAATCCACCCCAAAGGCGAGCAGCAACCCCACCACAGAAAGCCCGATTCCCAGTCCCAACGCCTCCCCGTCGCCGACCCGGCCGGCAGGGAGCGGGCGGTTGGCGGTGCGTTCCATGCGGGCGTCAATGTCTTTATCGAGGAGCATGTTCAACACCGTGCAGCCACTGACGGAGAGGTACAAGGCCGCCGCCGCCCCCAGAGTCTCCCGTGGGTCGAGCGGGAGACCGGCGGTGAGCGCGTAGGCCGACACGCCGGTGACTACCAGCAACGCAGTCTGCAAGAACTTGGTCAACGCCCAGTAATCCTTCAAACGGGCGCGCACGGAAGACGGTCGGGTTAAAACCTGTGCCACTGTTGCCTCCCTTCGTTGTTCGCGGTCGCTGTTCCAAAACGGCGTGATGATAACACGAATCGGGCAAAACATCAACCTGTGCCGCCGTCGGTTTCCTGGTATAATTACCCCGCTATGGAACGCGCCGCTTTCGAGCAACTGGTCGCCGAGGCCCTGGACGCCCTTCCGTCCCCTTTTCGGGAGAAACTGGACAACGTGGAGGTCGTCGTCGAGGACTGGCCGGACCGGGAGACGCTGAGGAGCGCGGGGGTACGTCATCCGGCCCAACTGCTGGGGTTCTACCACGGCATCCCCCAGACCAGGCGCACTCACAACTACAGCCTGGTCCTGCCGGACAAGATCAGCATCTACCAGCGGCCTATCGAACTCCGCTGCCGCACGCCGGAGGAGGTCCGCGCCACCGTGAATCACGTCCTGCGGCACGAGATCGCCCATCACTTCGGCATCAGCGACGCCCGGCTGCGGGAGATCGGGGCCTACTGACACGCCTTCCCCAGCGATCGAGCCGTTGCATTCGCTGTTGGAGGGCACCGGGTAGGCGATGGCATTGCCATCGCCTACCCCTTCGTAGTCGTGGGGCCGGTCGGATTGGAAAGCCCGATTTTTGTGGTACAATTGGGCCGCAATGGACATCTCCCACCACCCGGAACTGATCGCCACCGGCGCGTACATCGCGCCCAACGCCACCGTCATCGGCACCGTCCACATCGCCGCCGGAGCCAGCGTCTGGTTCGGCTGCGTCCTGCGCGGCGACAACGCCCCCATCATCATCGGGCCGCGTACCAACGTCCAGGACCTGACCGTCATCCACACCGACGCCGATTTCCCCTGCACCCTGGGCGCGGACGTGACCGTCGGCCACCGGGCGGTGCTCCACGGCGCGACGGTCGAGGACGGCGCGTTGATCGGCATCGGCGCCATCGTGCTGAACGGCGCAATCGTCGGGCGGGAGGCCCTGGTGGGAGCCGGAGCCGTCGTGCCGCCGGGCATGGTCATCCCCCCGCGCCATCTGGCGCTGGGCGTCCCGGCGCGAGTGGTGCGCCCGCTGACCGACGCGGAGGTCGAGCGCACCTACACGTTCGCCAGGCACTACGTTGGGCGGGCGCAGGCGTTCCTGGCTGCTACCAACGAAGGAGGACAGTAGATGTCAGTGACCAACTTGCTACAACACATCGAGTTGTTCGCCGGCCTCACGCCGGAGCAGGTGGAGCAGATCTCCGCCCTCGGACGGGAGGAGCGGTACAACGCCGGCGACACCATCATCAGCGAGGGCGCACCGTCCCACGAAATGTACATCATCTGCGAGGGAGCCGTCGAGGTAGAAGTCGGTCGGAGCCCCGCCGCCGGAGGGGACGCCAGTTCCATCGTCCGGCTGGGACAAGGGCAAGTCTTCGGCGAGATGTCGCTCCTCGACAGCGGAGCCCGCTCGGCCACGGTGCGCTGCGCCGCCGACGACACCCTCCTCTTCGTCATCCCCCACGGCGACTTCTGGGACCTCTGCAACAACGACCACCACATCGGCTTCGTCGTCATGCGCAACCTCGCCACCGATCTGTCGTTCAAACTGCGTCACCGCAACCTGCAAGAGCGACTGGCGGGAGGGGTGCTATGATCTACAAAGTCAGTTTCGTCATCATCGGACGCCACCATCCGGGGGAGATAGTCAACATGGACACGCCGCCACACGTGGGGGACAAAATCCAGTTGGGCGACGAGACCTTCGAGATCACCGAAGTGGTAGACCTCATCCCGCCGCGCGGCGAATTTGCCTACCTGCACGCTACCTGCAAGCCGGTGGAGGAAGACTAAATCACAAGGAGCGCCAGAGACACAATGACTTCGACCAAAATATCCGCAGCACTGGCCCAGGCCGCCGAGGACGAGCCGGAACTGGCTCCGCTCTACCTCCTCTACAGCCGCCTGTGGCAACTGCACGAGCAGACCCAGGAATCCATCACCGCCACGCTGGAGATGGCGGACGAGGAGGCGTTGGAGAACCGCATCAAACAGGGCATGCCGCTCCTCTCCTTCGCCCAACTGCCGCTGGAACCGGCCTCGTTCGCCGCGCTGGCGGGGGAGATCGCCCAGACCATCCGCGACTTCGACGTGGAGGTGAGCGACCTCACCCTCCCCGACGGCCCGGCGGAGTGGTTCGCCCTGGCCGAGCGGCGGTTCGAGGAGATGCAGGCGGTGGAGGGCCTCCCGCCGGTGCCGGAAGAAGGGCTCTCGCTGGCCCAACGCGCTACCGACCTGGCTCTGCGCCCCTACCTGGCCTGGGCCGCCGAGCGGATTATGCCCCACGTCGAGCAGGACTGGTGGAAACGGGGCTACTGCCCGGTCTGCGGGGGCGCACCGGACTTCGCCGTGCTGGACAACGACACCGGCGCCCGCCATCTCCTCTGCTCCCGCTGTGACACCCAGTGGCTCTACAAGCGGATCGGCTGCCCCTACTGCGGCACCGACGACCACACCAAGATCGTCTACTACCCCAGCGACGACGAGGTGTACCGCCTCTACGTCTGTCAGGAGTGCCAGCACTACCTGAAGGCCATTGACCTGCGCAAGGCGGGGCGGGAGGACGTGTCGCTGCCGCTGGAACGCATCTTCACGGTGGCGATGGACATGGCGGCCCAGTCCCAGGGCTTCCGCGCACCGTAGATGGACGACATCCTCGCCGGCCTCAACGAACAGCAGCGCAAGGCGGTGACGGCCTCCGACGGGCCGATTTTGGTACTGGCCGGCCCCGGCAGCGGCAAGACCCGCGTCCTGACCCACCGCGTCGCCTGGCTGGTGCAGGAGCGCAG
>JALWUZ010000601.1 GCA_027079895.1 Anaerolineae bacterium | reverse complement strand
GAAGGATTCTCCCCGCTGGCTGGGCCGCCTGAGCAGTCTGGGCTCGCTGGCCGCCGTCGTGGGGGCAGTCGTCGTCTTCCTGGCCCTCGACCGGCTCGGTTTCCGCAATATGTTCTACCTCACCGGCGCGCTCGTGCTCGTCGGCGGGCTCGCGCTGATGCCCTGGGGCCGCCAGCCGGATGTGCCCGGCCACGTCCGGCTGACCAGACGCCAGCGGCGGGCCGCTATCCGCAAGGAGTACTGGCTCTACTACGCCCTGGAGTTCCTGATGGGCAGCCGACGGCATATCTTCACCACTTTTGCCATCTTCCTGCTGGTCAAGACCCACCACGTCTCCGCTCACACGATCACCATTTTGTTCGTCGTCAACAACGTGCTCGGTACTTTCCTGTTCCAGCAGTTCGGGGGAATCATCAACCGGTTCGGCGAGCGGCGGGTGCTCACTTTCAACTTTCTGGTGCTGATCTTCGTCTTCCTGGGGTATTCCTACATCTCCCTGCTGCCGGTGCTGTACGTCCTGTTCGTCGCCGACCATCTGCTGTTCGGTTTCCGAATCGCCCTCAAGTCCTATCTCCAGAAGATCGCCTTCCACCCCGAAGAGATCACCCCCAACGTCTCGCTGGGGCAGACCATCAATCACATCGCCGCCGTGGTCGTGCCGGTGGTGGGCGGTGTGGTGTGGGAGACGTTGGGCAGTCTGTACACTTTTCTCTTCGGCGTGGGGATTGTGGCCGTGTCGCTGGTGCTGGTGCAGTGGATGAGGACGCGGGAGTGAGCGATGGGTGTGGATTTCGAGTGGCAGATGGATCAGGAGTTGCCGCCGGAACGTGCCGAGCGGCCTGCCAAACCGCCCCGCTCGCCGAATTTCGTGCGGCTGATGGCGATTGGGGCGGCGGCGTTGGCTCTGGTCGTCGTCGCCGGGGTGTTCTGGGTGCGGATGCGGCAGCGCAAGTTGGCGGAGGTGGAGTCGGCGGTGGCGGCCGTCGCGCGGTTGGAGTTGCAATCTCTGGCCGATGGCGACCTCGATCTGTACCTCAGCCTGCAATATGACCAGGACGGGACCTGGC
>JALWUZ010000600.1 GCA_027079895.1 Anaerolineae bacterium | reverse complement strand
GGTGATCGGTTCACGTCGGCGGCGCATCCGCTTCGATGTCGGGTTGCTGGCGGTGGTGGGGGTGCTGCTGCTCATCGGCTTGATGGCGGTCTACAGCGCGACTTTCGATTGGTCGTATCAGCAGTATCACAACTCGTTCCACATCGCCGGACGGCAATTGTTGTGGATGGGGTTGGGGCTGGCGGCGATGGCTGCGGTGGCCTCCGTGCCCTACACCCGCTGGCAGGAGTGGGCCCTGCCGATTATGGTAGGTGCTCTGTTCCTCCTGGTACTGGTGCTGGTGGTGGGGGATGACCGGTTCGGGGCCCGGCGGACGTTTTTCAACGGGTCGGTGCAGCCCAGCGAGTTGGCGAAGTTGGCGACGATTATCTACGTGGCCGCGTGGCTGGCTTCCAAAGGGGAGCAGGTGCGGGATGTGACTTACGGCCTGGTGCCGTTCGCGGTTCTCATCGGCGTCGTGGCCGGGTTGATTGTGTTGCAGCCGGACGTGAGTATGGCGGTGTTGATCGTGCTGACGGCGTTGGCGATGTTCTTCTTCGCCGGAGCCGACATCGTGCAACTGGCGGTCGGCGGGTCCGTCAGCCTGGCGACGTTCTGGGTGCTGGTCAATCATCTCCCGCACGCGCGGCGGCGGCTGGACGAGTACGCGATGGTCTGGCGCGACCCGACGCTGGTCGGCTACCACATCCGCCAATCGCTGATCGCGCTGGGGAGCGGGGGGCTGTTCGGCGTCGGGCCGGGCCGCGGGGAGCAGAAGTTGGGTTATCTCCCCGCCCCGCACACGGACAGTATTTTCGCCGTCATCGGCGAGGAGTGGGGGCTGGTCGGCTGTCTGGTGGTCATCTTGCTCTTCGTGGCCCTGGCCTATCGGGGGTACCGGATCGCGCTGGCGGCTCCGGACGCTTTCGCCGCTCTGCTGGCCTGCGGCGTCACCAGTTGGCTGACGATTCAGGCGTTCATCAACATCGGGGTGATCAGCGGCCTGCTGCCGTTCACGGGGGTCGCGCTGCCGTTCATCAGCGCGGGCGGGTCCGCGCTGGTGGTCTCGTTGATGGGGGTGGGGCTGC
>JALWUZ010000599.1 GCA_027079895.1 Anaerolineae bacterium | reverse complement strand
TATCGCGCCTCGTCGCCGTATGAGTCGTTCATCCGCGTGGCAGACGAGGCCAGCCTGGACAACATGACCCGTCAGTGGGAAGAGCCCGACCCGCAGTGTGGGATGGCCTACTACGTGGTGGCGGTGTACGAGGTGTACGACAACAACGGCCAGAAGACGCCGTTGGAGTCGGACCCCAGCCCAGACCGGTACTACAGTTGGCCCTGTCCCACGCCCACGCCTTGATTGGGCGTTGGGCATTGGCTGCCTGTGGACGAGGGCCCAGTCGCACCTGCATCATCGAGGAGGTGAAGCGTGAGCAAGAAGTGGACTCCCTACATCCTGTTCGTCGTCACGATCGCCGCCGTGTGGCTGCTGCTCTCCCTGGGACGCCAGACGGCGGCCTCCACCCAGGAGACCTGGACGTTGGAAGGGCACATCTTCAAGGGAGAGGTGGGCGACGAAGCCTACCCCTCCCCCGGCGTCACCGTCGCGCTCTACGGGAGCGGCGCATCCTATCCGGTGACGGGGACCCTGCTCCTCACCGTCACCACGAACGCCGACGGCTGGTACAGCCTGACCCTCTCCACCACAGGCTTCGAGTACTACCACATCATCGCCGGCAATCCGCCGGGGTATACCTCGGTGGATGCGAGATCCGTCGGCGGCACCGTCCGCACCCCGGATTGGATCGAGTACCCAATCCCCCTGGACGGCAAGACGCTGACCGGCAACGATTTCTGGGACATCAGCGAGGCGGAGGTGCCCCTGGGCGACGTGCCCTCCACCACCCACCGGTACGCCGGTCAACTGCTGGAGGACGTGCGCGGCACCCGCGTCGCCCCCGGCTGGGACGACGCCCGGCTCGGCTCCCCCGTGCGCCCTCTCTACCGCCCCGACGTGGAGGGAGTGGCCTACTACGAGTTCCCGGTGCTGGTCGGCGAGGTCGTCAGCGGTTTCGTCATCGTCTCCACCGGCGAGCACGATTTCCCCATCGCCCACTGGAACTTCACCGGCGACCCGCCCACCCACATCCTGGAGCAGAAAGCCGCCGAGGAGGGGCAGGCCGCCGTCAAATTCTACAAACTGGACACCCTGGACTACGCCGCCGAGGACGAGAGCGGTGCGCTGGCCGCTACGTTGGGCTCGCTCCCCTTCAAGGTGTCGGGGATGGATATGGCCTGGCTCGACCAGCCGGAGAACGTCAGCGAGGCGTCCTGGACGCCGACGGAGACCGGCAGCGACGACGACGCGGAGCCCCCGTCCGACGGGCGGATGACCCGCAGCGGGCCCTTCAGTTCGACCATCCAACTGACGAACTGGGAGTCGTGGGAGGCCCTGAAGAGCGGCTACGCCGACTCGTACCAGGTGCTGATCGAAGACCTGCGCCGCGAGGCCGCCGAAGCGTGGGAAGTGGATGACCTTGCCAGCCAGTACGGCGAGGTGCTCTTCCCCGGCGAGACTTACCCGCTGGCGATGCTCTGCGACAACCCGGACATCACCACCGGCGGGGAGGGGACGACCTACGCCACTACGGAATTGGTCGAGTCCGCCGGACGCCCTCCGGTCTACCGCATCACCGCCTTGCCGGGGCCGAACGGGGAGGAGTTCCCCCTGGAGGTGGCCGTCAACTGCCCCGGCGGGCCGAGTGAGTCCTTCAAGTTCTACATCGCCCAGCCCTACGTCCTGTACCTGCCGCTGATTATGCGGGGCGCCGGCGACGGGAGCGTGAATCTGGCGTTGATCCCCTCCGGGCAGATCGCCGGGGTCAACAAGGTCGAGGGGGAGGCGGCCTACTGGGCCTGGGCCGGCACCGACGACCAGCGGATGTACAACCAAATCCCCGCCCACACCTCGGTGAACGATACCAGTTGTCCCAGTGGGTGCGGGGCCACCGCCTGGGCGATGCTCTTCGGCTGGGCCGACTACCAGGCCGAAAGCCCCTACTGGTCGTACTGGCACCAGCGTTGGGGGCTCTATCGGGCGAACGGCGGGAAAGGGAACAATGTGCGGGCGCCGACCAACATGACCACCGGCGTGGAAAACATGACCTGGGAGATTCGGAACGACATCGGGACCTGGTGCGTGTTCGGCAGTGCGCCCACCTTCCCCTGGGATATGAGCGACGCTGCCCAATACTTCATAGGGCGCACCGGCACGCGCCTCACGACCCATTACAGCAGTTTGGGCATCAAGTGGGGTTACATCCGGGAGTACGCCCGCAACTCGATTCTGTACCGCAAGACGCCGGCCATCATCGGGGTCGGCTGGCTCAAGCATTACCCGCTGGCCTACGGCTACTACTGGCGGTCGCGGCGGGTCAAGTGTTGTTTAATCATTCGTTACACCAAGTACTACCGCTGGTTCTGGGTCAATCAGGGCTGGGGCGGGTACGGCAACGGCTGGGTGTCCGGCGGGACGTGGTTCGCCGGTGAGATCTACCCGTAAGCGCGGGTACGGACGGCCTGGACATCGAACGGGGGCGGCCCGCTGGGGTCGCCCCTGTCAACAGAGGCGACGATGGGCGGGTCGGCAGGAGCGAGGATTATGAGTGGTAAACAGAGCGCACGGTTCCTTCTGGCCCTGTCGCTGGCCCTGGGAGCCGCCTTCGTACTGGGGAAAACGGTCGTGCGGGCGGCCTCATCGCCGCCGGACGTGCCCGTCGTCTCCGTCGCCTCCGTCGTCGGCGACGCGGCGACGGCGGATGAGGTGGTGGTGCGCATCTCCGCCGACACCGGCACCCCCGACCCGACCGCCATCTACAACGGAGACCGCATCACCTACACCGTCACCGTCGAAAATCAGCACTCCGTCACCGTCACCGAGGTACACGTCAACGTCAGCCTGGCGCGGGACACGCTGGACGGGCTCATCTGCGACAGCACCGCCGCCTCCACCTGCTCGCTGAAGAGCGAGAGCCACACCCTCCCGGAGCCGTCCGGTGGGACGATCATTGTCACCAACACCAGCGACCTCACCTGGGCCGTCAATCCCCTGGGGCCCGGCGACGTGGTCGCGCTGACCTTCTCCGGGCAGGTGGTCGGCCAGCCGGAGGGGGCGGAGTTCTCCCACTCTGCCTCGGCCTACTACTACCTCAACGGCGACTATCACACCGTCAACAGCAACATCCTCACCATCGTCGCCCACGTCCCCATCCAGGAGGGAGAGGCGAGCATCTCCGACGTGCCGACCTGGTTCTCCGACGACGTGGGGGGGACGATCGCCCAGGATTGGGGGGACTTCGACCTGGACGGCGACCTCGACCTGGCCCTCGGCTCGTCGCTGGGGGCCTCGGTCTACCGGAACGACGACGGTTATCTGGCGCACCTGTGGACTTCCCCCGCCGCCAGCGAGGATGATTACCGCCTCTCCTACGGCGTCCGCTGGGCCGATGTGGACGCTTCCTACCCCGGCCCGGAGTTAGTCGTCGTCGGCGACAGCGCGGACGACACCGCCACCGGCTACGGCATCAACTACGTCTACGGGTACGACGCCGGGGCGCAGGAGTTCGTCCAGACTGCCTACTTCACCACGCCCTACCAGTTGGTGCGGGTGGAGCCGGGCGATTACGACGGCGACGGCGATGTTGACCTGATCGCCAGCACGAACGCCATCAACGCCCCCTGTCCGGTGAGCCTGTTCCGCAACGACGGCGGGCAGTTCACCGGCCAGACCTCCGGCGGGGACGACCGTTCCGTTGAGTGTCTCGGTCAGGACGCCACCGCCGCGCTCGCCACCGCCGATTACGACCGGGACGGCGACCTCGACCTGGTGCTGGGCGACTTCCCCGACGGCCTGTTGCTGCTGGTCAACATCGGCGACGGGGGCGTGGTGACGGACAGCAACCCCTTCGACGTGGAGCACGCGGTGGAGATCGAGGGCGGCCTGGAGTACATCCCCTACGACATAGCCTGGGGGGATTTCGACCAGGACGGCCATCTCGACCTGGCCGCCGCCTACCCCCTCCAGCGGGAGGTGCGCCTCTACCGGGGAGCGGAGAACGGGTCGCCGACGCTCTTCACCCAGACGCTCCACACGACGCCGTTCATGACCCCGTTGGCGGTGGACTGGGCGGACTTCGACGGTGACGGGCGGCTCGACCTGGCGGTGGGCGACTCGCCGGTCAGAATCTACGGCTACCTGGCGGCGAGCAACGTCTTCACGCCGTTGGCCTGCGCCCGCTCGCTGCCGCTCAATCGGGGGCAGGTGTGGA
>JALWUZ010000598.1 GCA_027079895.1 Anaerolineae bacterium | reverse complement strand
GAGCACGAAGACGTTGACCTCCGGGTGCGCCTCCTTGACCTTGAGCGCGTTCGTCACCGCCTTCGTGCAGCAGATTCGGCTACAGTAGGGCCGTCCCGGCTCCCGCGAGCCGACGCACTGAATCATCACCACCGCCGACGGCAACTCCGCGCCCGCCGCCAACCGCTGCTCGAACTCCCGCTGCGTCAGAACCCGCTCATCCTGCCCGTAGAGATACTCCGTCGGCGTCACCTCGTGCCCGCCGGTCGCCACGATAATCGCGCCGTGGTGCAGCACCTCCTCCCCGCCGTCGGCGAGACGCACCCGCGTATGGAACCGCCCCACCAGCCCGGAGACCTCCGCCACCTGCGCCTCGCGGTAGATGTGAATCCGCTCATCCCCCTCGGCCTGCTCCACCAGGCGATCGAGGAACGGCTGCGGGTCGTCCCACACCAAACCCCCGTCGGAGAGCCCGCCCAGCACGAACCGCAACTCCCGCAACTGACCGCCCAACTCGGCGGAACGCTCCACCACATCCACCTCGAACCCCATCTCGGCCAGGCTCGTAGCGGCGGTCAGGCCGGCCAGCCCCCCGCCGATGACCAACGCGCGGGGCGTCACCCGCCATGGCGCGGCGGCCGGGAGAGCCTTCCGCAGCCGCGCACTGGCGACCCCCGCCGCCACCAACTCCCGCGCCTTCGCCGTCGCGACCGCGCCGTCCCCGTCGCCGTGAACCCAGGCCACCTCACCCCGCAGATTGACCCGCTCCAACAGCCCCTCGTCCAGCCCGGCCCCGCGCATCATTTTCGTGAACGCCGCCTCGTACTGCCGGGCCGCGCATCCGGCCAACACCACCCGATTCAACTCATACTCGGCGATGGCCGCGCCGATCTGCTCCCGTCCGCTGGCGAGACAAGCGTTGTCCAGCGTCCGCACCAGCACCACATCCTGGAGACCTTCCACCTGCTCCGCCACCGCCGCCAAGTCCACCACCCCGCCGACCTCGCCCCGGCAGTCGCAGAGGAACACCCCGACCCGTGGCCAGTCCAGCGCCACATCCCGCACCTCATCCGGCTGCCGCACCGGAGC
>JALWUZ010000597.1 GCA_027079895.1 Anaerolineae bacterium | reverse complement strand
GGCCAGGAAGGCCACCCCCAACAACGTCACCGGTATCAGCAGGATGGCGTGGAGCACGATGACGTAACTCCCGGCCAGGGTGATGGGGGCGCCGATCTGCTCCAAAATCTGGATGCCGACCTCGAAGGTGCCGATGTAGCCGGGCAGCGAGGGCAACGCCGTCAGCAGGTTGATCGCGCCCCCCATCAGTATGATGCTGAGATAGGATAGGTGCAGGCCGGGGAAGGCGAAACTGACCAGCCAATATTTGGCCGCCTCCACCAGCCAGACGACGAGGGTCACGCCGAAGATCACCAGCACGTCCCGCCCGCTGCGGAGGCTCTCCAAACCGGCCAGCACTCCCTCGACCAGCCGCAGCAACGGGTCGCGGAGGCGGGCGGGCATGAGGTGGTCAATCACCAGTATGGCGACGCGCCGCAGCAGGTCGGGGCGGGCCGCCAGGGACAGGAAGACGATCAACGCGCCGCAGAAGACGCCCCCGGCGATCGTGACCAGGCGTCCCAGGAAGGCCGAGAGCGGCATGAAGAGCAGGCCGACGAGCACGAACAGTACCATCGTCAGGCCGTCGAAGAGCCGTTCCAGGATGGCGGTGGTCAAGGTGGTGCCGATGTTGACCCCCTCCCTGCGCCAGAGGAGGTAGGCCCGCAGCCCCTCTCCCAGCCGGAAGGGGAGGGTGTTGTTGCCCATGTAGCCGATGACGACGATGGGAAAGAGCCGTCCGGTGGCGATGCGCTTGCTGCTCCGCAGGAGGAAGCCCCAGCGCCAGGCCCGGAACCAGACGGAGACGAAGTAGACGGCGACGGCGGGCACCAGCCACCAGTAGTTAGCCCGTCCGAGGGCGTCGGCGACCTGGGGCAAGTCCAGGTCGCGCGTGCTGTACCAGAGGAGCGACGCGCTGACGACGAGCCCGACGACGAGAAGGGGCCAGCGTTCTTTCAAGGTGCGGAGGAGGTCGGGTTTCACGTCGGCGTCTCGGTGGGGCGGCGCGAGCGGAAGGCTTCGTAGAGCACGACGGAGCCCGCCACCGCCGCGTTCAGCGACGAGACCCGGCCCACCATCGGCAGGGAGAGCAGGAAATCGCACCGCTCCCGCACCAGGCGGCGCAGTCCCCGCCCCTCGCTGCCGACGACCAGGGCCAGCGGGACGCTCAAGTCGGCCTCGTCGTACCGCTGCGCCGTCGGCGCGGCCTCCAGGCCGGCGACCCAGAAGTCGTGCTGTTTGAGCGTGGCGATCGCGTGCGCCAGATTGGTCACTTGGGCGATGCGGAGGTGCTCCACAGCCCCGGCGGAGGCGCGTACCACCGCCGGAGTGATGCCCACCGCCCGCTTCCGTTGGATAATCACCCCCTGCACCCCGACCGCCTCCGCCGTGCGCAACAGCGTCCCCACGTTCTGGGGGTCTTGCAGCAGGTCGAGCAGGAGCAGCACCGGCGGCCTGTCGGCGGGCGCGTCCAGCAGCGCGTCCAGGGCGACGTAGGGGTAGGGCGCGGCCTCCAGGAGGACGCCCTGGTGATTGACGTCGCCGACGAGTTCGAGGTTCTGCCGGTCGGTGCGCACCACTTTGAGCCCCGCGCGGCGGGCCAGAAGAAGAATCTGGCCGATGACGCCCGTCTCGCGGACGCCTTCGGCCAGGATCAGTTTGTAGGCCCGCCGTCGTCCGGCACGCAGGGCCTCGTGGACGGCATGCCGCCCGTAGAGCACCTGGATGGCGTTCCTCATTCGATCCTGCGCTCCACCCGCCAGGAGGTGCCGTCGGCGTGGTCTTCGAGGATGATGCCCAGTTGCGAGAGCCGATAGCGCAGGTCGTCGGCCCGCTCCCAGTCCTTCGCCTGCCGGTACTGCCGCCGGATGTCCAGGATGATCTCCATCAGGCCGGAGAGCACCTCGCCGCCGGCCTCACCGGACAGGTCGTCGGGGATGAGGCCGAGCACTTTGCCGCCCAGGTCGCGGTAGAGGCGGTCAATGGCGGCCAGGGTGCCGCGTCGCAGCGGACGCCCGGAGTTCAACAGGTTGTTCACCTCGCGGTTCAGGTCGAAGAGGGCCGCGATCGCCTTGGGGGTGTTGAAGTCGTCGTCCATCGCCTCGATGAAGGCGTCCCGATGGGGGTCCAAGTCGGTGATGTAGGACAGGTCGGCGGTGCCGGCGGAGGGGACGGCCTCCTGTAGCCGCGCCCGCAGGGCCCGCACGGTGTTGTGCAGCCGCTCGACGCCCCGTTCGGCGGCCAGCAGGGAGTCGCGGCTGAAGTCAACGGGGCTACGGTAGTGGCTCGACAGGACGAAGAAGCGCAACGCCTCCGGGCGGTAGAGTTTGAGGGCGTCCTTGATGGTGAGGAAGTTGCCCAGGCTCTTGCTCATCTTCACCCCGTCAACGGTGAGGGAGCCGGTCAGCAGCCAGTAGCGGGCGAAGGGTTTGCCGGTAGCGGCTTCGGACTGGGCGATTTCGCACTCGTTGTGGGGGAAGATGTTGTCCACCCCGCCGCCGTGAATGTCGAAGGTCTCCCCCAGGTACTTGGTGGACATCGCGGTGCATTCGATGTGCCAGCCGGGGTAGCCCACTCCCCAGGGGGAGGGCCAGCGGAGGATATGTTCCGGTTCGGCGTGTTTCCAGAGCGCGAAGTCGGCGGGATGTCTCTTTTCCTCCCGCACCTCGACCCGCGCCCCGGCGATCATATCCTCCAACTTGCGCCGGGAGAGTTTGCCGTAGTCGGGGAACTTCTCCACCGAAAAGTAGACATCCCCGCTGGGGGTCTCGTAGGCGTAGCCTTTCTTCAGCAGGACTTTGATGATCTCGATCTGGTCAATGATGTGACAACTGGCGCGGGGGGAGATGTCCGGGCGCACCACCCCCAGGGCGTCCATGTCCTCGAAGTAGGAACGGGTGTAAGTCTCCACCAACTCCATCGGCTCAACCCGTTCCCGACGCGCTCCCTTGATAATCCGGTCCTCGCCGGTGTCCAGGATGTGGCCCACGTCGGTGATGTTCTGGACGTAGCGCACTTTGTAACCCGAATAGCGCAGGTAGCGCACGATTACGTCCATCGCGACGTAGGTCTTGGCGTGCCCCAGGTGGGGGTGGTCGTAGACTGTCGGGCCGCAGGCGTACATCATCACCCGCCCCCGGTGAAGAGGCTCGAAGGGTTCTTTCTGGCGGGTCAGGTAGTTGTAGACGTGCAGGCTCATCTTGTCCTCCGTTCGATTTACCGCCCTGTGGACAGCCTGGCGAACAACATCCGACCGGCGGCGGTCTGCAATACTTTGGTCACGGTGACGTGTACCTCCCGGTCAATGTAGGGCTTGCCGTCCTCGACGACGACCATCGTGCCATCGTCGAGATAGCCCACTCCCTGACCGACCTCTTTCCCCTCCTGGACGATTTTGACGTCCAGCGACTCGCCGGGGAGGAAGAGGGCTTTGACGGCGTTCGCCAGTTCGTTGATGTTGAGTACCCGAATGCCCTGCAACTCGGCGACGCGGTTGAGGTTGTAGTCGTTGGTGACGATGGGACAGTGGAGTTGTTTGGCGAGCAGGACTAGTTTGTCGTCCACCTCCCGCACGCCCTCGATGTCCATATCGGTGACGCGCACCGGCGTGACCGATTCGTTTTGTAGGCGGCGGAGCATGTCCAGGCCGCGCCGTCCGCGATTGCGCCGCAGGGAGTCGGAGGAGTCGGCGATGTGCTGCAACTCGTTCAACACGAAGCGCGGCACCAGCATCTCCCCCTCGATGAAGCCGGTGCGGCTGATGTCGGCTATGCGCCCGTCAATGATGACGCTGGTATCGAGCAGCACCGGACGGCGGTCGGAACAGTCCTTGCCCTTATCGCCGCCGCCGCGACTGGGCAGTTGGCCGCGCACGAGGGCGAAGATGTCGTGCTGCCGGGTGGTCATCACCACAATCCCCAGGTAGCCGAAGAGCAACGCGGCGACGAAGGGGAATACCTGGCTGAACGGCGGGGGAAGCATCGAGAGCGGGAAGGCCAGTAGGGCCGCGATGATCAGTCCCACGACCAGGCCGATGATGGCCGCCAGGAGTTGCTGGGCCGGGGTCTGCCGAATGCGACGGCGCAGGGCCATGAAGGGGCGCACCGTGATGTAGGGGGTCAGCACCAGGCCGATGAGGGCTCCGACCAGGAGAAAGATGGCCGCGTAGCGGTAAGGGGGGCCGCCGATTCGCGCCGCAACGCCGATGCCGAAGAACACTCCTCCGATGGCCGAGATAATCATACCGACAATGCGCGAGATAAATTCTGTGCTCATAAGTCCTCCTGTTCTATGATCCGTTCCCCGCCGGCGGGGGTGCGCCAGAGGAGAGCGGTACCACTTTAAGGTGCCGTGCCGCAAAAACAGGTGAGAGACCCGAACTCGAAGGCCCTCACCTGGGACGGGCCCTGCACCCGACAAGGCCAGCGTCGGTTGTCCCTACAGTCTGCGGCACAATGAATGGAATAAATCTACGCCGGATGAGGCCGGATAACGCCGATGACGGGGGCTGATTCGGTTGCGGCAATATATTAACACATTCACGCCAAAAGTCAAAATGGGCATTTTTCCACTGTTGGGATATAATACCGCTCAGTTTACTCTCGCAGGGCGGGTAGAGAGGCTGACGCGATGGCAAATTGGGTCTACTTGGTGTACTTGTCGGTGCTGCCTATCACGGCGACCGCCTCCATAGGTCTGGCGGCCTACGTGTGGAGACGCAGGCAACTGCCGGCGGCGATTCCGTTCTTCCTCTTGACCCTGACCGCTGCCTGGTGGGCGATGAGTCACGCTTTCGGCCTGATAGCGAGCACCTTCGCCGCCACCCGCTTCTGGCTGCTGGTGCAACAGGTCAGCATAGCCGCCATACCGGTCATCTGGATAGCCTTCACCTTCCGGCACCTCGGAATGTCGCACTGGATGACGAGGAGACGGCTGGGACTGTTGAGCATTATCCCCCTCCTGACGGTCATCCTGGCCTGGACGAATGAGCACCATCACCTGATGTGGCATTCCATCACCTTGAAGGCCGTCGGGCCGCTGAGCGTGCTGGTGTTGGAGCACGCCCCCTGGTTCTGGGTCGCGGTGGCCTACTCCTATGCTTTGCTGCTGGTGAGTGTGTACTTAATGGTCAGGCGAGCGCGGGGTCCCGGCCTTCCTTTGTACCGGCGCAAAGCCATCCTGCCGCTCCTGACGGTGTTACTCCCCCTGGTGGGCAATGCGCTCTACGTGTTCCAACCGGCTCTTCTTTCCTATCTCGACCCTACGCCGCTGTTGTTCCTGCCGGCGGTCATGGCGTTCGTCTGGGGGCTGTCCGACGTGCAGATGTTGGACGTGATGCTGGCGGCCCGCAACGCCGTCGTGGACTGGATGAGCGACGGGGTGGTCATAGTGGATATGGACGGGCGCATCCGAGACTTGAACCCCTCCGCCTGCCGCTTCTTCCGCTGCGATATGTTCGAGGCCATCGGGAGGCCGTGTGGGGAGATACTGCCGGCCTGGGAGGAATGGGTCGCTCAAGGGGCGCGTGAATCGCCGGAGTTCCGCGCCGAACTCAACCTGGAAGGCCCGAACGGAGAGCGGCTCTGTGAGGTGCGCGTCTCGCCGTTCTACGACCGACGGCACAGGGCGATCGGACATCTCCTGGTGCTACGGGACATCACCGAGCAGAAACACACCGAGGAGATGCTGTATCTCCGGGAGCGTTTCCTGCGCTGTGTAGCGGAGGTGTCTCAACTTTTGTTGAAGGAGAGCAACCTGGCCGTCTCACTGCCCCAGGTACTGCGCCATATCGGTGAGACCGCCGGCGTGTGCCGCGTAGTCCTGTTCGAGAATCACAGCGGGCCCAACGGGGAACTGCTGTGCAGTATCCGGTACGAGTGGATGGCCGAGGGGGTACCTTCGCTGATGGAGCACCCGGCCGCTACCAATCTGGACTACGTCGCCAACGGGCTCCGTGATTGGATGGAACTGTTGTCCTGGGGCGAGATCATCATCAAGCAAGGGGATGAACTCCCACCGTTGGGCTGCCGGAATCTGGGTGAGCACGAGATCCGCGCCGTGTTGCTCATTCCCCTGTTCGTGTTCGATTCCTGGCACGGGTTCGTCGGGCTGCACATCTGCGACCAGGAGCGCGAATGGCTGCCGGAGGAGATCAGCCTGCTCCGGGTGGCCGCCGGTGACATCGCCAGCAGCATCGAGCGCGACCTTTCCCGCAGCCGCTCCGAAGCGTTGACCGAGGCGGTCGCCGCCATCACCTCCACGCTGGAGTTCGAGCAGATTCTGGACCGCATTCTGGAGCAGGTCGGCCGGGTCATTCCCAACGACGCGGCCAATGTGATGTTGGTCGAGGACGGCAACGCCCGCATCGTGCGCTGGCGCGGATATGAGCGGTTCGGGGTGGAGGATTTCGTCGCCCGCCTGGTGCTCCCGCTGGACAGTACCCCCAATTTGCGCCGGATGGCGGATACCAGAGAGCCGATGGTGATACCGGATACCCACGCCTACGCCGAGTGGGTGCGCATCCCGGAGCAGGAATGGCTCCGCTCCTACGCCAGTGCTCCCATCGTCGTGCGGGACGAGGTGGTGGGGTTCCTCAACGTGGACAGCGCGATACCGGGCTTTTTCAGCGTGGAGCATCTGGCTCCGCTGCGCACCTTCGCCGGATACGCCGCCGCCGCGATCGAGAACGCCCGCCTGTTCGACTCGCTCCGGCATCGGGTGACGGAGTTGGAGGCCATCCGACGGGCCGGCCTGGCGTTGGCCTCGAGTCTGGACCTGCACACGGTGTTGGAGATCATCCTCCACAACACCTTTGTGCTGCTGGACGACGTGTTCGACGCTCACATCTTCCTTTACGACGACGACCAGTTGACTTTCGGGGCCGCTATGTGGGCTGATGGGGAGAGCAAGGAGCCGTGGGCCGAGCCGCGCCCCAACGGGTTGACCTACAACGTCGCCCGCGGTGGGAAGACGATCGTCGTGCCGGACATAAGCAAGCATCCTCTGTTCGCCGACGTGTCGCCGCAGTGGGAGGGGGCGATTGTCGGGCTGCCGCTCACCATTGGGTCGCGGGTGGTGGGAGTGATGAACGTCGCCTATCACCAACCGCGCACCTTCTCCGAGGCGGAGTTGGACGCGCTCCGTTCGCTGGCGGACCAGGCCGCCGTCGCCATCGAAAACGCCCGCTTGTTCCAGGCCGAGCAACGCCAAACACGCCGCCTGGCCTTGCTGGCGGACATCGCCAACATCATCGCCTCCACGCTGGACGCCGACGAGATGCTTCAACAGGCGGCGCAGAGCGTCCAACGCCACTTCCCGTACAAGATGGTGATGTTCTTCCTGGTGATGGACGACGAGAAATCGCTATTGCAACTGCGCGGGTACGCCGGCACGCTCGAAGCCGACGATGTCAGCGACGAGGCTTTGCTCACTCCCGGTCTGTACATCCAGTCGGTGGAAGTGGGGGTTGTCGGCCACACCGTCCGCACCGGAAAGCCCTACTACGCGCCGGACACGCTCGCAGACCCCCACTATTTCTACATAGACTCGTGGGCGCGTTCCGAGTTGTGTGTCCCAATCGTAGATGAGGGGGGAGTGATCGGCGCCCTCGACGTGGAGAGCGACCAACTCGATGCCTTCGACGAGTACGACATCTCGCTGCTGGAAGCGGTCGCCGACACCATCGCTACCGGCCTGCGCAACGTCCGCTTGTACGAGGAGAGCCGCCGCCGCGTGCGCGAGTTGACGCTCTTGAACCAGATTTCAGCCCGTCTGGGCGAATCGCGGGATGTGGATGAAATCATCAACGCCGTCTTGGAAGGGGTGTACGAACTGCTCGACCTCGACCGGGCTTTCTTCATCACCGCCGACCGCAAGGCCAACCGCTGGTGGGTCTCCCACGAAAAACTCGACCCCGAACTGAGAGCGGTTCTCGGCACCCAGGCCACGTTCGACGACGTGGCGGTGGAGGCGGGCACGCTGATGAGCGGTCAGCCGTTCGTGGCTTCCAGCGTGGAGGCCGACCCCCGTCTGGCACGTGACCTGTATCGGGCCTTGAAAATCCAGTCGCTGGTTCTGGTGCCGGTGCGGGTCAAGACCGACCTGCGCGGGGCACTGGGGGCGGCGACCGGCCGTCGCCAGCACACCTGGCAGCCGGATGAGGTGCGTCTGTTGGAAGGGATGGCCCATCAGTTGGAACTGGCCCTCGAAAACGCCACACTCATCGAGGAGGCGTACCGCCGGAACGCGGAGTTGGAGGACGCGCTGGCCCGGCAGGAGGAGTTGGACCGGCTCAAGGACGAGTTCATCCAGAACGTCTCCCACGAGTTGCGCACCCCGTTGGCTCTCATCCTGGGGTACGCCGAGATGCTGGCGGCCGGCGACCTGGGGGAGTTGCGCCCTGAGCAGCAGAAGCCGGTCGAAATCATCTCCCGACGGTCGCGGATGTTGAGCCGGTTGGTGGAGGACATCACCCTGATCCTGGAAGCGGAGGCCAGCCCCCCCGACCCCCAGATAATTCACCTGGGACAACTGGCCCTGGACGCGGTGGACGATTTCCAGGTGGCGGCGGAGCGGGCCGGGCTGACGCTCACCGCCGAGGTGTCGCCGGACCTGCCGCCGGTGCGGTGCGTCCCGACCTATCTGCGGCGGGTGCTGGACAATCTGCTGGGGAACGCGGCCAAGTTCACGCCGGAGGGAGGACGGATTACCCTGCGGGTCTGGCAGGACGGGGAGTACATCGCGCTGGCGGTGAGCGACACGGGGGTAGGCATACCGCCGGACAAGTTGGAGCGCATTTTCGAGCGGTTCTACCAGGTGGACGGGAGCGCACGGCGGAAGTACGGCGGCGTGGGGCTGGGGCTGGCGTTGGTCAAGGAGATCGCCGAGGCCTACGGCGGACGGGTGGATGTAGAAAGCACGGTCGGCCAGGGGAGCACCTTCACGGTCTGGCTGCCGGCAGTCGCGGAGGTGACTCGTCCCTCGGCCACAGACGACACAACGGAGGTGTGAGAAATGGATCTAGGATTGCACGGCAAAGTCGCCCTGGTGACGGCCGCCAGCCGCGGGCTGGGCAAGGCCGTCGCCCTCAGACTGGCCCAGGAGGGGGCCGCGGTCGCCATCTGCGCCCGGCACTCCGAATCGCTGGAACAGGCCGCCGACGAAATCGCCGCGTCCGCCGGCGACGTGCCGCTGACCATCGTCGCCGACGTGAGCGACCCGGCGGCGGCGGAGATGCTGGTGCGTCAGACCGTCGCGCGGTTTGGCCGCCTCGACATCCTCATCACCAACGCCGGCGGCCCGCCGCCGGGCGGCTTCCTCGACCTGACGGAGGCCGACTGGGAGGCGGCCATCCAGTTGACGTTGATGAGCGCGGTGCGCCTCTGCTACGCCGCCGTGCCGGTGATGAAGGAGCAGGGGAGCGGCTCCATCCTGGCGATGACCTCCATCACCGTCAAGCAGCCGCTGGAAAACCTGATTCTTTCCAACAGCCTGCGGCTGGGCGTGACCGGCATGGTCAAGACCCTGGCCGACGAACTGGCCCCCTTCGGCATTCGGGTCAACTCCATCTGCCCCGGCTGGACGCGCACCGAGCGGGTGGAGCAGTTGCTGAGCGACCGGGCCGCGCGGAACGGGCGCACGGTGGAGGAAGAGGCCGCCCAGATCGCCGCCGCCATCCCTCTGGGGCGGATGGGGAGGCCGGAGGAGTTCGCCGCCGCCGCCGCCTTCCTCGTCTCGCCGGCGGCCTCCTACATCACCGGCGTAGGGCTGCTGGTGGACGGAGGGATGTACCGGGGGGTGCTGTGAAGTCGTCCGTCCAGGCCGTGGCGGGGAGAGCGGTGGTGCTCCTCGTCGGCCTGCTGACGTTAGGGCTGTTCGCCGTCGTCGGCTACCGCGCCACCGACGGCGCGGGGGGCGTCCCCCTGGACGACGCCTGGATTCATTTCCAGTTCGCCCGCAACCTGGCGCGGGGGGACGGGTTCGCCTTCAACCCCGGCCAGCCGACCGCCGGCTCGACCGCGCCGCTGTGGACGGTGCTCCTGGCCGCCGTCTACCGCCTGGGGGGGCGTTTCCCCGCCGCCGGGCAGGTGATGAGCGGGCTCGGATTCCTGGCCGCGCTGCTGGCCGCTTACGACCTCGCGCTGTACCTGACCGGCGACCGCTGCCTGGCTACGCTGGCCGGCCTCCTCGCCGGACTGAACGGGCGGCTGGCGTGGGCCGGGCTTTCGGCGTTGGAGACCGGGCCCTTCGCCGCCGTGAGCCTGTGGGCGATGTTGGCCCATCTGCGCGACCGGGCGGCCGGCCGTCACCGGGCCAGGACCGCGCTCCTGTTCGGACTGGCCGCCCTCCTGCGCCCTGAGGGGTATCTCCTGTTCGCCCTCGCAGTGGGCGAGCGACTCTTGGCCCGTCCGCGCCGCCGGGAGGTTCTCGCGCTGGGACTGTCCGGCCTGCTCTTCCTGGCCGTCGTCGCCCCCTACCTGATTTTCTCCTGGCGCACCTCCGGCCATCTCCTGCCCAACACCTTCCACGCCAAGGCGACCCCCGGCCTCCCCGACCTGGATTTTCTGAGCGTCGCCGCCCGATATCTGATTTTGGACGGGGCGGTGCTGCTCCCGTTCTACCTGCTGGGGCTGGGGGTTCTGCTCCGCCGGGCCGCGCTGCTCCCGCTGTGGAGCGTCGGGCTGGTGGTGGGGTACGCCGTCGTCCACGCCATCCCCTACCAACACGGGCGGTATCTGATGCCGCTGATACCGGTCAACATCGTCATCGGCATAGCGGGGTGGCAGTGGGCCCGGCGGCGGCGTCTTCGGCGGTGGAAGAGGGGTGCGGCGGCGGTCGTCGCGCTCATCGTCATCAGCGGGGGGGCGCAACTGCCGTCGCTGGCCCGCAGTTACGGCCAGAACGTGGCGGAGATCAACCGCATGCACGTCGCCACAGGACGCTGGCTCGCGGCCCATACCCCGCCGGACGCGCTGCTGGCGTTGAACGACATTGGCGCGATCGCTTACCTTTCGGAGCGGCCGGTGGTGGATTTGGCGGGGTTGGTGACGCCGGAGGTCGTGCCGCTGCTCCACAGTCCGCAGCGGGACGCGCTGTTGCGGGAGTTCATCCTGTCTCGCGGGGTGGACTACGTGGTCATCTTCCCGACCTGGTTCCCCGGCCTGGCCCGCGCCGGATGGGAGCCGGTCTACCAGGTGCATGTGGAGCAGCGCACCATCGCCGGAGGGGATACGCTGGTGGTGTACCGCGTGACGGAGTAATCAGGCCGCCTGGTCGCCGCCGATGACCTCGATGCCCCCCATCCAGGGGCGCAGCACCTCCGGCACGATGACGCTACCGTCGGCCTGCTGATAGGTCTCCAGGACGGCGATCATTATCCGCGGCAGGGCCAGCCCGGAGCCGTTGAGGGTGTGGACGAAGCGCGGTTTCGCCCCCCGTTCCGGGCGGTAGCGGATGTTCGCCCGCCGTGCCTGGAACGATTCGCAGTTGCTCAGACTGCTCACCTCCAGCCACTCGCCGCAGCCGGGAGCCCACACCTCGATGTCGTAGGTCTTCGACGAGTGGAAGCCCAGGTCGCCGGTGCAGAGTTCCAGCACGCGATAGGGCAGCCCCAACCGGCGGCAGAGGTCGAGGGCCTCCTCCACCATCTCCTCCAACGCCTGGTAACTGGTCTCCGGGGTGGTGATGCGGTACATCTCCACCTTGTCGAACTGATGCCCGCGCTTGATGCCACGCACATCCCGCCCCGCGCTCATCTTCTCACGGCGGAAGCAGGCGGTGTAGGCGACGTAGTGGAGAGGGAGGTCGTCGCCGGAGAGGATCTCGTCCCTATGGAGATTGGTCAGGGGCACCTCCGCCGTCGGCACGAGCCAAATGTCATCCTCCACGTCGTGGTAGATGTTCTCGGCGAACTTGGGCAGTTCCCCCGCCGTCCACATACACTCCTTCTTGACGACGAAGGGGGGGTAGATTTCGGTGTAGCCGTGCTCGCGGGTGTGTACGTCCAACATCCAGGAGATGAGGGCACGCTGGAGACGCGCCCCCTCTTTTTTCAGGACGTAGAAGCGGCTGCCGGAAAGTTTCACGCCCCGCTCGAAGTCCAGGATGTCCAACTCCGGGCCCAAGTCCCAGTGGGGGATGGGCTCGAAATCGAACTCGCGCGGCTCCCCCCACTGCCGCACGACGACGTTGTGGGTCTCATCCGGCCCTACGGGGACGCTTTCGTGGGGGAGGGCCGGAAGGAAGGCCATCACCTGCCGCAGGTCGGACTCGACCTGGCGTAGACGGGTCTCCAACTCGCCGATGCGCTTCCCGACCAGGCGCATAGCGGCGATGCGCTCCTCGCGCTCCGTTTTGTCCCGCATGCGGCTGATCTCTTTGGAGACGCGGTTGCGCTCCGCTCGCAACGCCTCCACTTGCTGAAGCAGCGCCCGCCGGTGCCCATCCAGCGTGAGCACCTCGTCCACGATGTTGGGGCTGTCGCCCCGGTTGATGAGCCCCTCTTTGACCTGCTCAGGCCGTTCCCGAATGAAAGCGATGTCTAACATAATCTCTCCTGTCGCAACGAGTTCGGGGGGATTATAGCACAGGCCGGGCACTTTACAAGAGGTGAGTTCTGCGGTACAATCGGCCCGGCAACCGCCGAAGGAGGGAAGTATGGCACAGGTGATCAGGATTCAGGACATCGCGCAGCACGTTGGAGAAGAGGTCGTCATCCAGGGCTGGCTCTACCACCGCACCGACAAGGGCCGCCTGCAATTCCTCCGGGTGCGGGACGGCACCGGCTTCGCCCAGTGCGTCGTGTTCAAGAAGGAGGTCGCCCCGGAGGTGTTCCAGGCTGCCCGCAGTCTGACGCAGGAATCATCGCTCATCGTCACCGGCACCGTCCGGCAGGATGACCGCGCTCCGGGCTTCCCCGGCGGCTACGAAATCGGCGTCACCGACCTGGAGGTGCTCCAGGTCTCCCAGGACTACCCCATCCAGCCGAAGGAGCACGGGGTGGAGTTCCTGATGGACAATCGCCACCTGTGGATTCGCTCCCAGCGGCAGTGGGCGGTGCTCCGGGTGCGGGCGACGGTCATCCGCGCCATCCGGGACTGGCTCGACGGGCACGGGTTCATCAATATGGATACCCCCATCCTCACCCCGGCGGCCTGCGAGGGGACTTCGACCCTGTTCGAGACCGACTATTTCGGTGAACCGGCCTATCTGACCCAGTCGGGGCAACTGTACAACGAGGCCAACATCTACTCCTTCGGACGGGTGTACTGCTTCGGGCCCACCTTCCGGGCGGAGAAGTCGAAGACCCGCCGCCACCTGACCGAGTTCTGGATGGTGGAGCCGGAGATCGCCTTCTGCGACCTCGACCAGTTGATGGAGATAGAGGAGCAGTTCGTCTCCCACATCGTCCAGACCTGCATGCGGGAGCGGGGGGCGGAGTTGGCCCTGCTGGGGCGTGACACGGCGATGCTGGAAAAGGTCGTCCCGCCTTTCCCGCGCCTGTCCTACGACGAGGCGTTGGAGATGCTGGCCGAAATCCGCGCCCAGACGGAGGATGAGCAACTCAAGGCTATGCTGGCCATCGAATGGGGGGACGATTTCGGCAGCCCTCACGAGACGGAGTTGACCAAGCGGTTCGACAAGCCGGTCTTCGTCTACGGCTACCCGACCGCGGCCAAAGCGTTCTACATGGAGCCCTGGCCGGGCCGCCCGGAGGTCTCCAAGAGCGCGGACTTGTTGGCGCCGGAGG
>JALWUZ010000596.1 GCA_027079895.1 Anaerolineae bacterium | reverse complement strand
CTGTAGTAATGCGCCACGTACCGCACCTTGCCGGACAGGACGTACTCACCCAGGATGTCGTCCTCCGATTCCAGGTTGTAGGAGCGGCAGTGAGAGCAGTACAAATCGGTGAACTCCGTCAGCACCACCTTCGCCCCTGGCGAGCCCAGGTAGGGGAATCCCTCCTCGGTGAACCCGCCGGGTATGCCGTGGTACATCACGTACACCATCGTTGGGGCGGCGGACTGTTCTGCCCGCCGGGCCAGCACCACTCCCACGACGACGGCGACGACGAGCACCACCACCCCGCCGATGATGAGCATCTTGCGGCGGTCGTAACGCTTATCCGACGCCGAGGCCGTTTTCGTTGTCTTCCTGTGCGCTCTCTTTTTCGTCATTGTATCACTCTGTCACCCGATTCGGATTGAAATGCAACGGCAATTATACCCGCGACACCTCAACCCGGCAAGCGCGGCAACCGCTGGACGCTGGGTAGGCGATGGCCCTGCCATCGCCTATCCCTTTGACCGTAAAACTTCGAAAAGCCCCGGCAGGCGGGGTTGCCAAAATACGCATCTTCGGCGAAAATAGGGCATCCTTGCTGTGAAGGGGCCCTGTGCCCGTCAACCCAACCGGTGACGCCGGGGCCTTTCAAGGTTCCCACGCTCATAGTCAAGGGGCAGCCGAAGACAGTGCCTTCGCCCTTACGCTCATAGTCAAAGGGGTAGGCGAAGGCAGTGCCTTCGCCTACCCCGCGCAACCCAACCGGTGACGTCGGAGCCCAATCACCGGAGATAGTCTTTCTGAGGAATGGTGAGCGATGAAAGTGGCAGACCAACCCGCCGCCCAGCCCCGACCGTCGGAGGGGCGCGACATCCACGCCGGAGACGTCTCCCACAGCACCCTCATCACCGGCGACCACAACACCGTCCTCCAGGTCATCCTCCAGCGCTATCCCTCGATGAAGGACTACGTTTACAACGTCGCCGAAACCACCAAGAGAGTCACTCAGTGGTTCGTAGGGCGCGAGTTCGTCTTCGAGTGGCTGGAGGAGACCTTCCAGAAGCACCCCCGCGCCTACCTGCGGCTG
>JALWUZ010000595.1 GCA_027079895.1 Anaerolineae bacterium | reverse complement strand
GGGAACATGAACATGTGCAGTGGGATGTCCTCCTGGAAGCGGGTGGAGAGCATGAAGTCTACCCAGGCTTCCGCCAGGTCGCGGCGGGGATTGTCCGGCGGGATGAGGATGCCGACGAACTCGATCTGGCGGAAACAACTCTCGTCGCCGACGACCGCGGCGGTGGGGGCCTCGTCGAGGGGCTCGTCGGAGAAGTAGACTGCCGCCGGGGGACTGCTGGCGTAACTGACGACCAGCGGGCGGTCCCCCTCGCCGCCGGAGCCCTGGGTGAACTGGCTCCAGTAAGCCTCCTCCCAGCCCTCGACGACCAGGACATCGTTTTCGCGCAGGGCCCGCCAGTAGTCCAGGTAGCCGTCCTCGCCGAAGTGCCCGACCGTCGCCAGGAGGAAGGCCAGTCCAGGCGATGAGGTGGCCGGGTTCTCGACCACCGTCAGGCCGCGATACTCCGGGCGGGTCAAGTCCTCCAGGCGGGTGGGGGGCGTCAGGTCGTGGTCGGCGAACCAGGTCTTGTCGTAGTTGAGACACACGTCCCCGTAGTCCACCGGCAGGGCGCGGTGTTGGGCGTCCAGTTCCAGGTTAGCGGGGATTTCGTCCAGGAGCGGCGACCGGTAGGGGGTGAAGATGCCGGCCTCCAACGCGCGGCCCAGGAGGGTATTGTCCACGCCGTAGAACACGTCGGCCAGGGGGTTGTCTTTGCTGAGGATGGCCTGATTCAAGGCGACCCCGGCGTCGCCGGATTCGAGAATCTCCACCTCGACGTTGTGCTCCGTCTCGAAGGCGGCCAGGACTTCTTCGCTGATGTCGAAACTATCGTGGGTCATCACCCGCAGGACGCGGGCGGACTCCGGCGGGTAGGGTTGTGCGGTCGGCGCGGAGACCGGCGTGGGGCCGCTGCACGCCGTTGCCAGCAACAAAAGAATGGTCAGAATCATCGAGCGTTTCATCTCTAACACCTCCTTTGTTGGTAGTGAACCAGGCGGCGGATTTATCCGCTGCCGGTGACGGGGCCTCGCCGTTGACGGCAGCGCATGGAATGCGCTGCCTGGGTCTGGGGCCGGAACCCAGGCGGCG
>JALWUZ010000594.1 GCA_027079895.1 Anaerolineae bacterium | reverse complement strand
GGCCAGGCCGCCGATGGTGACGACGGTCACTTCCCCGCCGGGCCCGACGGCGGGGCTGTGGAGGGCGTCGTAGTACGGGGTCGCCAGCGTGCGCTGCGGCACCAGAATCAAAATGGAGGAGGCGGGGACGCCGTTTTCGAGCAGGCGCCGGAGGCGGTGGACGCCGGCGGTGGTCTTGCCGCAGCCGGCCGGCCCTTCCAGGAAGAGGTGGCTTTCGACGGGCTGCTCGACGACGCGCCGCTGTCCGGCGGAGAGGGAGATGTCACCCACGCGCACGCTCCAGGAGAATCATCATCAGCAGGCTCAGCAGGGCGCGGGTCTCATCGGCGGCGGAGAGTTCCGCCAGTTTGTCCACGCGGAATTTGCCCTCGAAGAAGGCGGGCTGTTTGCTCATCCGCATGACCACCGTCCCGTCGCGGCGGGAGACGCGGTAGACCGGGTGGAAGACGTAGCCGGAGAGGGCCCCGACGAGCGGTAAGGAGGCGAAGAGGCCGTCGAGGAGGCGCGTCCAGGGGTTTTCCTCCTGGATGGTCATCACGTGCGCGGAGCCGTCGTAGATGTCGTAGTGGGCTTTCCAGAGTGACTTTAGCCCCTGCCGTTTGACGGAGCCGAGGGGTGCGCCGCTGCGGGCGTCGGCGAAGTGGTAGCGGGCGGAGACGTCGAGGACGCGGTCGGCGTTGATGGTGTAGAGCGGGCGGGTCTGCTCCCGGTCGGCGAAGACGGTGACGGACTCTTTGAGTTTGAAGAGTTTCTGGCGGACGTAGAAGACCAGGTCGCCGTCGGCGTCGGTGACGGCCAGTTGCGGGGCCACGGCGAGGATTTTGAACGAGAGGGTGAGTGGGTAACGCATTGGGACCTCCTTTGGGGTTGCGGGCCGCTGGCGGGCACGGGGGCTTTCGCGGCCAGGATAGGCCCTATTTTCGCAGATAACGCGAAATATTGCAACTCCGGGGGGCGGGGCAAATACGTGGGTAGGGCAAACACGTGGGCTGGGCCAACACGTAGGTTGGCCCCTACCGTTCGGCGGGCCAACACGCGGGTTGGCCCCTACTTGCAAACCTGCCCACCTGCAAACTTGCCCACTTGCAAACTTGCAGACCTGCCCGCGCCCTGTATAATACCCCCTAATGAAAACCACTCCCGACCGGACGCAATGCGACTAAACCACCTCACCTTGCAGGGCTACAAGTCCTTCGCTGCCAAGACCGAGTTCCTCTTCCCGACCGGCATCACCGCCATCGTCGGGCCCAACGGCAGCGGCAAATCCAACATCGCCGACGCCATCCGCTGGGTGCTGGGGGAACAGCGCATGCGCACCCTGCGGGGCAAGTCCACCGCCGATATGATCTTCGCCGGAGGCCGCCGCCGCGCACGGGCCGGAATGGCCGCCGTCTCCTTGACGCTGGATAACTCCGACGGCACCCTCCCCGTCGAATTTACTACGGTGACGATTACCCGCCGTGCCTACCGCTCCGGCGACAACGAGTACCTCCTCAACGGCTCGCGGGTGCGGCTGAAGGACATCACCGAACTCCTGGCCGCCGGCGGGCTCGGACGGCGGGCCTACACCGTCATCGGACAGGGGCTGGTGGACGCTGCCCTCTCCCTCCGCCCACAGGAACGACGCACTCTCATCGAGGAGGCCGCCGGTATCAGCCTCTACCGCTCGCAGCGAGAGGGGGCGGTGGAACGGCTCGCGGAGACCCGCCGCAATTTGGAGCGCGTCCACGACATCATCGGCGAGATCGCCCCCCGACTGCGCCGCCTCGCGCGGGAGAGGGAGAAGGCGGAGGAGCACCGCCGGGTGACGGCTCACCTGGAACGGCTGCAACGCACCTGGTACGGCTATCGCTGGGGACGGCAACAGTCCGCGCTGGCCGCCGCCCAGGAGCGGGAAGCCGCCCTCTCCGCCGCCCTGGACGCCCGTCGGCAGGAGGCGGACGCGCTGACCGCCGCGATCAACCGCCTGCGGCAACAGGAGCAGTCGCTGCGGGAGCAGTTGAGCGTCTGGCACCGCGAGAGCGCGGCCCTCCACGAACGAGTCAACGAGGCGCGGCGGGAACTGGCGGTCGCCGAGGAGCGGGCCCGCCTGCTCTCTCTGCGCCGGGAGGAGTTGCTGGCGGAGTTGGGCCCCCTGCGCGAGCAACTGGCGGCTCAAGAGGAGAAAATCGCTCAGGTGGATGAGCGCAGCGCGGCCTTGGAGCGGACTCTGGCCCAACGCCGGGCCCATCTGGCCGACGCGGAACGGGAATGGGCCGCCGCGCGGGAGCGGGCCGCCGCTCCCCGCCGACAGCACGACCAGGCGGCCCAGGAGTTGCGTCGGCGGCGGGCCGCCCTGGAACGCCTGGGGCGGACGCTGCGCGACTTGCAGGCGGCGGAGTCCCGCCTGGCGAGCGAGCGGGCCGTCGCCGAGGAGCGGGTGCGCCAGTTGGAGGGCCGACAGCAGGAGTTGGCGGACGAACTGGCCGCGCTGGAAGAGCAGCAATCCGCCCAGGAGTCGCAGGTCGCCGCGGCCCGTGCCGCGGTCGCCGACGGCGCGGACGTTCTGGCCCGCGCCCGAAAAGCCCTGGCTGCCGTGCAGGATGACGCGGCCGCCCCGACGGATCTCTCATCCGCCTTGAAAAGAGAGCAGGCCCGCCTGGCGGAGTTGGAGCGGGAACTGGCGGCGGTGCAGGCCGAGGGGGACCAACTGCGCGGGGAGCAGGCGGCGTTGGAGCGCATCGCCGCCGCCTGGGAGCCCTACGACGCCGGTGTCCGCGCCCTGCGGCGGACGAGCGGCGCGGGCGTGCTGGGCCCGCTGGCCGCCCTCGTGCGCGTCCCCGCCGAGTGGGAGCGGGCCTTGGAGGCCGCGCTGGGGGACGATTGGCAGGCGGTGGTCGTGGAAAGGGCCGCCGCGCTCGCCGCCCTGGAAGCCGCCCTGCACTCCGCCTCCTCCGGCGGGCGACTGACTTTGCTGCCGCTGGACGCCCTCCGCCCGCCGCCGCCGCTGCCGTCCGGTGCGCTGCGGGCCGCCGCCGTCGTCACCGGCGACGAGAGCCTGCGCCCGGCGATCGAGTCGCTGCTGGGGAGCGTCGCCCTGTGCGCCGACCGCGATGAGGCCCAGACGTTGTTGCCGGATATGCCGCCGGGGAGCCGCTGCGTCACCGCCGACGGGCTCGTCCTGCGGGCCGACGGCGGGATCACCGTCACCGCCGGGAAGGGCCGCTCCGCGCCGGTGCTGGAAGCCGAACGCCGCCGCCGGGAACTGCCGGCCCGCCTGTCGGCTCTCGACCGGCGTCGGGCGGAGTTGGAGGAGGCGCGGCAGCGGGCGCGGGCCCGCGTCGCCGAGGCGGAGCGGAGGTTGGAGGCTCACGCCCGACAGCAGGCGGCGGAACGGGAGGCGGCCCGGACTCAGGTCGCCGTCGCCGAGGAGACGCTCCGCAACCGCCGGGCCGCCCTGCGTCGTGAGGAGTCGCTGTTGGAACGGCTGCGCGGACGGGCCCAGGCCCTCCGCCGACAGATGGAAAAGTTAGCGGCGGAGCGTGAGGCCCTCGTCGCCCAACTGCGGAGGGCCGAGGACGGCCCTGACGGTTTCGACGCCCGCCTGGAGGCGGTACGGCGACGGCGGCAGGAGGCCGAGGAGCAGCAGCGGGCCGCGGCGGAGCGCGTCGCCGACCTGGAAACCCAACTGGCGGCTCTGGCCGAGGCGGTCGCCGCCGCCGAGGAGGAGGCGGCCCGTGTCGAGCGGGAGACGGTGAGCCCGGCCCGCACCGCTTTGGCCGTCGCCGAGGAGGGGCTGCGGAGTCAGCGGGCGGCCCGCCAGCGGGAGGTCGCCCATCGGGAGCGGCTCCAGGCCCAGATCACCGCCCGTCGGCAGCGGGCGGAGGAGTTGGCCGCCGAACAGTCCGCCCTCGCCGACCGCGTCGCCGCGCTGCGGGCCGAGGTGGAGGCGGTCGAAACGCAGTTGGACGCGCTCCAGGCCCGCATCCGCCCCGCCGAGGCGCAACTGGCCGCGCTGCGGCAGGAGCGGGACGCGCTGGAGACCCAGGAGCAGCAGGCCCGCGAGCGGGTGCGGGAGGCGGAGAGCCGCCGCGACCGCGCCCAGGTCGAGGTCGCCCGCCGCCGCGATGAGTTGAACTTGCTCGCCCAGCGCATCGAGGAGGACCTGGGGCTGGTGGAACTGGAACTGGCGGAGAACGTCACGGCGCAGACGCTCCTCCCGCTGG
>JALWUZ010000593.1 GCA_027079895.1 Anaerolineae bacterium | reverse complement strand
AAGTGTGCAGGTGGACTTGCGGGAGATGACGCAGGCGGAAAAAGAGCGCATCTGGCCCAAGCAGCAACAGCAGCAGCAAAAGGAGGGGGTCGCCGAGCACCTCAATCACATCGAGCGGGTGGTCGCGGTGATGAGCGGCAAGGGCGGCGTGGGGAAGTCGTCGGTGGCGGCGATGTTGGCCGTCGCCCTGCGGAAGCAGGGGAAGCGGGTCGGCGTGCTGGACGCCGACATCACCGGCCCCAGCATCCCCAAGATGTTCGGCCTCCACGAGCCCCCGCCCCTGGGCCCGGTGGGGATTCTACCGGCCGTGACGCCCACCGGCATAGAGGTGATGTCCATCAACCTCCTCCTGCCAAGCGAGGACGAGGCGGTGATCTGGCGCGGGCCGCTCATCAGCGGGGCCATCAAGCAGTTCTGGGGAGATGTGGTGTGGGGCGACCTGGACGTGCTGGTGGTTGACCTGCCGCCGGGCACTTCCGATGCGTCGCTGACGGTGATGCAGTCGTTACCGCTCAACGGGGTGCTGTTGGTGACTTCGCCGCAGGACCTGGCCGGGATGGTGGTGCGCAAGGCGGCCAAGATGGCCGCTCATCTGAGCGTGTCGGTCGTCGGGCTGGTGGAGAACATGGCTTGGCTGAACTGCCCCAAGTGCGGCGAGCGGATCGAGGTGTTCGGCCCCAGCCAGGCGATGCGGACGGCGGGCCTGCTGGGGGTTCCGCTCCTGGCCCAGTTGCCGCTGGATCCGGAGTTGGCGCGTCGGTGCGACGCCGGCCAGGTGGAGCAGTACGAGAGCGAGTTGTTCGACCAATTGGCGAAGCAAGTGGTGGACCGTCTGCCGACGACGAAGAGCGTGCCGATATTCGTGTAGCGCGACGACGGCGTTATCCGGCCCCTCCCGCGCCGCGGGAGGGGCTCATAATCGAATCCCAAACAGAGAGGAGGTGAGTTGTATGCCAGCAGGAGATGGCACCGGCCCGATGGGTCTGGGCCCGATGACCGGTCGCAGGATGGGGTATTGCGCCGGTTACGGCCTCCCCGGTTACGCCAATCCGGCTGCGCCGCGCCTGGGGAT
>JALWUZ010000592.1:253-4211 GCA_027079895.1 Anaerolineae bacterium | reverse complement strand
TGCGGACGGAGCGACACCCGCCCGCCGCCGACCCCGACCGCCCGAATCCGCGCCCGTTGCGCCAGCGTCTTCAGCCGGAGTTGGAACAACAGGTCGCGGGCCTCCGGCGGCAGCGGGCCGAACCGGTCCGCCAACTCCTGCTCCAACGCTGCCACCTGCTCCTCGGACTCCAACTCCGCCATCCGCCGGTAGATGCGCAGTCGCAGCCGCGCGTCGGCGACGTAATCCTCCGGCAGCCGGGCCGGGACGGGCAACTCGATGCGGACATCGCCCGGCGGCGGCAAGGGCGGCGGACGCTGCTCACGCCGGGCCTTCAACTCCTCCACCGCCTGCCGCAGCAAACGGGTGTAGAGGTCGAACCCGACGGCGGAGATGTGCCCCGACTGCCGCGTCCCCAGGATGTCCCCCGCGCCGCGAATCTCCAAATCCCGCATGGCGATCGTGTACCCGGCCCCCAACTCCGTCGCCTCGTAGATGGTCTCCAACCGCTGCCGGGCCTCCGGCGTCAGCCGGCTCCGGCGTCCGTGGAAGAAGTAGGCGTAAGCCCGCTGCGCTCCGCGCCCCACCCGTCCGCGCAGTTGATAGAGTTGCGCCAGCCCGAACCGCTCGGCCCGCTCGATGATCAGCGTGTTGGCGTTGGGAATGTCCAGCCCGCTTTCGATGATGCTGGTGCAGACCAGGACATCCACCTCGCCGGCCACGAAGCGCAGCATGACCTGCTCCAACTCCGCCTCCCTCATCTGCCCGTGAGCGACGGCGAAGGTCGCCTCCGGCACCAGTTTCTCCAGCCGACGGCGCACCATCTCGATCGTGCGCACCCGGTTGTGGACGTAGAACGTCTGCCCGCCCCGCTCCAACTCCCGCAGGATGGCCCGGCGCACCAGGCGCGGGTCGTACTCCCCCGCGTAGGTCGTGACCGGCAGCCGCTCCTCCGGCGGCGTCTCGATGGTGCTGATGTCCCGCACGCCCGTCAGCGAGAGGTACAGCGTGCGCGGGATGGGGGTCGCCGTCAGCGTCAGCACGTCAACCGCAGTGCGCATGCGCTTCAGCCTCTCCTTGTGCGTCACCCCGAACCGCTGCTCCTCGTCTATGACCAGCAGCCCCAGGTCGGCGAAGACGACATCCTTCTGCAACAACCGGTGCGTGCCGATGATGATGTCCACCTTCCCCGCCGCCAGCCGTTCCAGAATCTCCCGCTGCTCGGCGCGGGAGCGGAAACGGGAGAGCATCTCCACCACGACGGGGAACGGGGCCAGCCGCTGCCGAAAAGTGACGTAGTGCTGCTGCGCCAGGATGGTAGTCGGCACCAGGATGGCGACCTGCTTGCCGTCCATCACCGCCTTGAACGCGGCCCGCAGGGCGACCTCCGTCTTGCCGTACCCCACATCGCCGCAGATGAGCCGATCCATCGGGCGGGGACGCTCCATGTCCGCCTTGACCTCGGCGATGGCCCGCAGTTGATCCTCGGTCTCGACGTAGGGGAAAGCGGCCTCCAACTCCGCCTGCCAGGCGGTATCCGGCGCGAAGGCGTGCCCGTCGGCCAGGGCTCTGGCGGCGTACAAGTCCAGCAGGTCGCGGGCGACATCCTCGGCGGCCTTCTTGGCCCGCTCCTTCACCAGCCGCCAGTGGGCCGTGCCCAGCCGGTCGAGGCGGGGCGGGGCGTCGTGCGCCCCGATGTAGCGGCTGACCCGGTCGGCCTGATGAACCGGCACGTAGAGCCGGTCGCTCCCCTCGTACTCGATGAGGAGATACTCTTGCTCGACCCCCTCCAACGCCCGCGTCACCAGTCCGCGGAAGAGGCCGATGCCGTACTCGATGTGGACGACGAAATCGCCTGGGGAGAGGTCGGCGAGGAGGGTCTCCGGGGCAGCGCGGCTTCGACGCCGGGCCCGGCGCGGCTCCGGTCGCCGCCAGCCGAAGATCTCCGCGTCGGTCAGGAGATGGAGCGCGGGGAGCCCCGTCCAGCGCAGCCACCACCCCTCCTCCAACGTCCCCCGGACGAACACGAGGGGAGTCTGGGGCGGCTCCGGCAGCGCGTCGCGCGGGGAGAGCGTCTCGTGCTCCGCGCTCCACAGTTCCGCCAGCCGCCGCGCCTGCCGACTGACGACGACCACCCGTCCCCCCTCCGACCGGACGGCGTGGATGTGGGCCAGGAGAGGCCGCACCTGCCCGCCGAAGTGCGGCTCCGGCGCGAAACAGTCTCCCAGAGGGGAGGGAGGGCTTCCGTCCCGCCGCCCCAGGACGAGCGCAGGACGGGACGTGAGCCGCTCCCGGCCCTCCTCCCAGGTCAGGTAGGGGAGCGGATAGTCCGGCGGGAGGTGCTCCGTCGCCTCCCGCAGCCGCACCGCCTCCTCCTCGAAGGCGGCCCAGCCGTCCTCCAACTCCTCCCAGTCGTCCACCACCGCCAGCCCCCCGGCGGGGAGATAGTCCAACAGCGTGGCCGGAGTGGTGTAGAAGTACGGCAGGTAGAACTCGATTCCGGGGAAAGGGAGCCCGGCCTGGAGGTCGCGGTGGTGAGATTCCAGCATAGCCCGCAGGTCGGCCGGGAGGTCGGCGGACAGCCCGGCGGCGATCCGCGCGGCGACTCGCGGCCCGTGCCGGGGAAGAGCCTCCCGCGCCGGGGTAATGACGACGCGCTCGACGCGGGCCTGCGACCGCTGGGTGGCCGGGTCGAACCGGCGGAGGGACTCGATCTGGTCGCCGAAGAGTTCGACGCGCACCGGACGGTCGTCCGCCGGGGGGAAGATGTCGAGAATCCCGCCCCGATGGCTGAACTGGCCGGGCGACTCGACGACGGTGACCGGCTCGTACCCCATTCCGGCCCAGCGGGCCAGCGTCCGCTCCCGCGTGATGATCTGGCCGACGCGCAGCACGTCCGCGCTGACCCGGAACTGGCGGGGCGGCAGCGTGCGCTGCATCAGGGCGCGGGCGGAGGCGACGACGATGAGCCCCCCGGCCGGCGGGTCGTGGAGGGCGGCGAGCACCTGAAGCCGCGCGGCGATGGTCTCCGCGCTCCAGGGAGCCCGCTCGTAGAACAGGGCCAGCGGCTCCGGGAAGCGCAGCACCCGCTCCGGCGCGGGGTACCAGTCGCGCAGGGAGTGGGCTAGCGACTTGGCCCGCTCGACGGTGCCGGCGATGACCAGCGTCGGCCGGCGGAGGTCGTCCACCAGCGCGGCCAGCAACGGAGGCCGGGCCGCCCGCAGCAGTCCCAGGGGCGGGGGCGGCATACCGTCCCGCACATCCCGCCGCAGAGCGCGGTACGGCGGCAGCAACCGGAACGCGGACAACAGGCCGGAGAGATTCACGCCCTGCCTCCCCTACCCGCTCCTCCGAAACTGACGGGTGTACAGCCGGTAGTACCGCCCCCCGGCCCGCAGCAACTCCTCGTGCGTGCCCATCTCCACAATCCGCCCCCCTTCGATGACCAGGATGCGGTCCGCCCGCTTGATCGTGCTCAACCGGTGGGCGATGATGAAACTGGTGCGTCCGCGCAGCAACTCCTCCATCCCCCGCTGAATCAGCGACTCCGTCAGCGTGTCCACCGAACTGGTCGCCTCGTCCATGATGAAAATCTCCGGGCGGGCCAGGATCGCCCGCGCCAGGCTGATCAACTGCTTCTGCCCCACCGAGAGCAACACGCCCCCCTCGCCCACCTCCTCGTCGTACCCGTGCTCCAAAGTGACGATGAAATCGTGCGCTCCGGCCAGTTTGGCCGCCGCGACGATCTCCTCCTCCGTCGCGTCCGGTCGCCCGTAGCGGATGTTCTCCCGAATCGTGCCGGAGAAGAGATGCGGCGATTGCAGCACCACGCCGAGGCGCGATTGGATGGCGTGCAGTGACAACTCAGTGTAATCACGTCCGCCGATGCGGATGACGCCCCGCTTCGGCTCGTAGAAGCGGCACACCAGGTTGACGATGGTCGTCTTTCCGCCGCCCGTCGGCCCGACCAGCGCGATGG
>JALWUZ010000592.1:0-243 GCA_027079895.1 Anaerolineae bacterium | reverse complement strand
GCGAAATCGGATACAATGTACCCGATCTCCTTCCGACGAGGTGGACTCCTATGCATCGTATCACCAAACCCCCGCTTGTTCGGCCGGTTCAGGTTCGCCTGCACGTCCTGGTGGTGTTCAGTAGACCTCTTGCAAAAGTCATGTGACGGCGAGCTCGAGGTTATGGATGGCAGCGATCAAGTTGAAACGCAATCCGAAACGCTTCCTACGATTACGGTACCGCTCGCTCAGAATGCGAAAGAC
>JALWUZ010000591.1 GCA_027079895.1 Anaerolineae bacterium | reverse complement strand
GTGAAGGCGGCCTATTTGGGCATTTGACGGAGGTTGGCGGTGCGCCGTCACAGGCTCTTCTACCCGATCGGGTTGCTCCTGCTGCTCGTGGCGGTGGGCTGCGGCGGGGGAAGGGGACGGGTCGCCCGTCCGAGGGACACGGGACGGGCCACGGCGACATCTCCGGCGACCGCCGTCCCCACCGTGTCCACCGCGGCCCCGCTCCCCACCGCCGCGCCGACGATGGACGGCTGCCGCGAATGGCTGGCCTCCTCCCGCAACCTGACGACGACCATCGGCTGCCCCACGTGGGACTTTTTCCGCGATGAACTCTTCGCGCGGGGCGGCGGCGTGTTCCCCGTCGGCGACGACCGCTACTACCTGGTCTGGCTCCCGGAGCAGTGGGAGACCGTCGCCGCGCGTAAGGTCATCATCACCCTGCACGGGACCGGCGGCTGCGCCGAGTGGATGCTGAATCAGTGGTATCAGGCGGCGGCGCGGGAGCACCCCTGGGCGATCGTGGCCCTCCAATACTACGACCCGGACACCGGCCAGTACGACGACGACGCGGTCATCTACGAGAACCTGAAGGCTCTGTGGGGCGAACTGTCCGCCCACTGCCCGATGGCCGGCAGCGACCTGTTCTATCACGGCTTCTCGCGGGGCTCGGCCCAGAGTTTCCCCGTCGCCATCCGCGACCGGACCGACGCGCGGCTGTTCGCGGCCTTCATCGCCGATTCCGGCTGCGCCGGAAGTCGCTACCCCACGCTCCAGAACCAGCCCGCCGACGCCCTGGCCGGGGCCCGTTTCTGGCTCTGGTGCGGTACGGAGGATGTCTCGACGGTGGATGCGACCAAGATGACCTGCGAGGTGATGGAGGAGATGCGCCGCTACGTCGAGGAGCACGGGGGGCAGGTGGACGCGCTGGGCGCGGAGGAAGGCGGGGGGCACGGGATGTTCAACGATTGCAGCGGGCCGGGCGACAAGTGCGTCAACCGCAAGGGGGACAACTTGGGGCCGTCACTGCCGCTCCTGTTCGACTACATCGAGACTTTCGCGCCGTGACGAGGCCGTGACGATCACCTTCGACCACCTCAC
>JALWUZ010000590.1 GCA_027079895.1 Anaerolineae bacterium | reverse complement strand
GCCCCCGGCGTCCCTAGCAGACGGGCCGCCTGCGCCGCCGCTGCCGACGCCTCGACCACCGTCTCCGGGATGTCCTTCGGCTCGCGGAACGCCCCGCTTATCACCACCCCCGGCCGGGAACTCTCCGTCGGCGCGAAGGTGGAGGTGACGCCGAACCCGTACCGATTCAACTCCACCCCCAGCGACGCGCCCAACTCCCGCGTCCCGGCCCCCGGCTCGAACCCGACTGCCAGGACGACCAGGTCGAAATCCTCCTCCTGGAAACTGCCGTCCTCCGCCACATACCCCAGCCGCAAATCCCGCGTCGTCTGGTGCTGATGAACCGCCGAGACCATACACCGCCGGTAGCGCACCCCGGAGAGAGACTCCACCGCGTCGAAATACTCATCGAAATCCTTGCCGTGCGCCCGGATGTCCATAAAGAACACCGTCACATCCAAATCCGGCTGCAACTTCTTGGCGACCTCCACCTGCTTGGCGGTGTACATACAACAGACCGACGAGCAGTACCCGCGCCCAATCGAATCGTCCCGCGACCCCACGCACTGAATGAAGGCTATGCGGCGGGGCGGCTTCCCGTCCGACGGGCGCACGATGCGCCCGCCGGTGGAACCGGAGAAACTGACCATCCGCTCGAACTGCAAACTGGTCAGCACGTTATCGTAGTGACCGAACCCGTACTCTCCCTTCAGACTGGCGTCGAACGGCTCGAAACCGGGGCTGAGGATAACCGCTCCCACCTCCAGCGCGAACGTCTCCCCCTCCATCGCCAAATCAATCGCCCCCGTCGGGCAAACCTCGACGCACCGACCGCAGCGCGTGCAATAATCCATATCCACGACGTAGGTGGAGGGGATAGCCCGGCTCGGCGGAGCGTAGATTGCCTTCCCCGGCTTCAACCGCCCCTCGTACCGGTCGGGACGCTCCACCGGGCAGACCTCGGCGCACAACCCGCAGTTCGTACACTTCTCAACATCCACGTAACGCGGCTTGCTCCGCACCTGCGCCGTCAGATTGCCCGGCTCGCCCTCCACCGCCAGCACCTCGGCATACGGCAGAATCCGAATATTGCGGTGCAGGTCGCACTCGATCGTCGGGCAATAGGCCGCCCGCCCCGGCAACATCAGACACAGACCGCAGGAGTTAGTGGGGAACGTCAGATCCAGCAAGTGCATCGCGCCGCCGATTCCCGGCGCACTGTCCAGCAAAAAGACCCGCCGCCCCGCCTCGGCCAGCAGCAAAGCCGACTGCATACCGCCGATACCGGCCCCGACGACCAGGACATCGCCTTTCCGTTCGTCATTCGTTGTTCGCAATTCGTTGGTAGCCATATCCCCTCTGATTTGCCTACGCGAGGAACCCCCGCTCCCGGAGCAGCGGACGGGGGTCCACTCCGTGCTTACCCCACATCTTCTCCAACCCGGACACCCCCAGCGCGATCCCCATCAACTCGGTGAAGTAGAAAATCGGCACCTCCCGCTCGCACTTCTGGCGCGTATCCAGGTTGATTTGACAGATACCGCAGGCCGTGGCGATACAATCGGCCCCCGCCTCGATCGCCCCGTTGACGATGCGGCTCGACAATTTGGTGACGATCTCCCCCCGCGAAAGCGTCAGGCTGGCCCCGCAGCAATCCACCTTGTACGACCAATCCACCGCCTCCGCTCCGACCGCCTCCAACAGCCGGTCCATCGTCATCGGATGCTCCGCGTCGTCCCAGCCGGTGAACTCCGGCGGGCGCACCAACACGCAGCCGTAGTAAGCCGCCACCTTCAGCCCCTTCAGCGGCTTGACCACCCGCGCCCGAATCTCGTCCAGAGACAGATCGTGGCTCAACACATCGAGGAGATGGCGCGGCTCTCCCTCCCCGTTGTACCGGAAATCCAGCGTCTCCTCCATCTTCCGCCGCCACGCCTCGTCCTCACGGAGAGCGCGGTCTGCCTTCAGCGAATTTTGATAACAGGCCGGGCAGGAAGTCACCAAATCCAAATGCGTGTCCTGCGCCAGCGCGACGTTGCGGGCCGGCAGCGCCAGCGACAACTCGTGATTGAGACTGTGGGCGGAGGACGCGCCGCAGCAACTCCAATCCTCCAACTCCACCAACTCCACGCCCAACGCCTCACAGACCGCCTCGGTCGAAAAACCGAACTCCACCGAAGTAGTCTTGGCCGTACATCCGGGATAGTAAGAGTATTTCACTTGTTCCCCTCCCCTGCTTCCGCGTACAACTTCCGCACCTCATCCAATCGCTTGACCCGTTCGGGGATGAAAGCCAACTTCCCCTTGAGCACGAGGTCTTTGCCCATCATCAGATCGGAGCCCAGGCCACGGAAGAAGAGAGAAGACTCCGCCAGCAGGCAACGGGTCTTGTACTCCATCAACATCGTCAGTTCGTGTACCCGCCCCCACCGCTTGATACTGCTGAGGAAAGAACGGTGCAGCGCGTAAGCCGCCGGGTCGGCCACGTACCCCTCCTCCAGAGCCATCTGGCGCAGCACGTCCATCATCGGAGCCAGGCGGATGTGGTTGGGGCAGCGCGTGCCGCAGGTCTCGCACCCGACGCACAGCCAGGGAGCGGTGCTGCTCAACACCGCCTCCCTCTGCCCCAACTGAATCATCCGCAGCAACTGCGCCGGCGCGTAATCCATCACGAAAGCCGTCGGGCAGCCGGCGGTACACTTCTGGCAGTAGAAACAACTGTGGATGTCCTCACCGCTGCGCTCGCGCACCACATCCCTGAACGTGAGGTCGCCCTCCACCGAAATCGTCATCGCATCCTCCGCTAAAACTCGCCTGAGTGCTCCACCAGCCGCAGCACCAGAATCGCCATATCGAACGTCTCGCCCTCGCCGGTGATGAAGTAATCCCGCAGGACGAACTCCTGCTGATACCCCTGGTCCACGAACGCCTTGATGACCTGGGGCTGAGTCGTCGGCACCTCGGCGTACAACTGTTGCAGGCCGAGCAGGCGGGCGATCTTGGTCAGATTGCGCAACATCAGCGTTCCGATTCCCTGGCGGCGGTACTGCCGGTCGAGGAAAATGCGCACCCAGGCCAGATGACGATGATACCGCTCGCCGAAATGGAGCGTCGCATCCCCGACGATCTTGCCGTCCACCACCGCCACCAGCGGAAACACCCGCTTCAGATTCAGATTATCCACCCAGCGCTCCACCACCTTGGGGTCGCCGGCATCCTCGCGGAAATACTCCAGATCCTCCTTCGACGCCCTGGCGAACAAATCCACCAGATTCTGCTTATCCTCGTGAGTCAAAGGCCGCAGCAGCAACCGCTCCCCGCTGGGCAGCGACTTCACGTACCGGTAATGCTCCAACTGAGACCAGACTTCAGACGACATTTCGACCTCCTTCGCTTTTGGATTTCAAACGGCCGGCCGGCAGCCCGCCGTCGCCTGGACGCTCTAGGCACACTCCTTCTCCGACGCCTCGAACAACCGCACGCCGTACCGCTCCATGAACTCCACGAACACCTTATCGCGACTCGCCCGATGACGCGGGTACACGTTCTGCCGCATCACCACATACGCCTCCAACTCCAACCCCAGAAACCCGACGCCCCGCTCCTCGAACGCCTCACGGAAGAACTCGATCACATCCCCCAACTGCTCTCGCGCCTCGCGCAACTTGCGGGTCGCCCTCTTGGAGACCTCCAACTTCAACTCCACGAAGCAGAAGAAACGCTCGTCGAAGAGCACCCCATCGCACCGGCGGCCATCGTACCCCGCGATTCGTTCCAGGAAACAGTTGTCAACGGCCAGCAAATACACTCTCCGCCGCCGGGGATTGACGATTGCGAAGCCCCCGCGACGGGGAGGACGCTTCTCGATGACCGACCGCCTCGACGGAACCTCCTCGCTCACCCAAAACCGCTCCTCCGTCTCGACACTCAGACACGCCTCCACCGGTTCCGGGTCGAACACCTCCCGCAGTTGCGCCGCCATCGCGTCGGCCCGACTCATCCGAACGTCTCCCCGTAGATCTCGTAGAGGGCGTCGAAATCCATCCCCAACTCCTCCGAAATCTCGTCCAGAGCGTTCTGGTCTATCAGGCCGGCCTCGCGGTCGAAGACAGAGCGGCAACCCCCGTCGGTGAGGAAATAGGCCCCGAACTCGGACGGGGTCAGCCAGCAAGCGGACGGCAGCACCGCCTCCACCCGCGTGCGCACCTCCTCCCCCCTCCCCGCCACGCGCATGGCGAACAGGAGGTTG
>JALWUZ010000589.1 GCA_027079895.1 Anaerolineae bacterium | reverse complement strand
CCAACGCCCCCTGTCCCCAGAAGGTATCCCCCAGGCCGACGTAGTTCTTGAGCCGCAGTTCGAGCGGGTCGAGCCCCAGTTTCTCCGCCAGTTCGTCCATCAGCGACTCGGTGGCGAACGTCACCTGCGGGTTGCCGAAGCCCTGCATAGCGCAGGAGATGGCCTTGTTGGTGTAGACCGCCGTCCCCTTGTAGCGCACGTGGGGCAGTTTGTAGAGCGAGACCAGCCAGCCGACGCACACTCCCAGGAAGGAGTAGGCCTGGATGTTGTGGGCCCCGATGTCGGCGATCAGTTCCATCTCCGCGCCCAGCAGCGTACCGTCCCGCCGCGCGGCCAGTTTGAGGTGGATGTGGGTCCCGTAGCGGGTGTGGTCGTGGGCGTCCTCCTCGCGGGTCAGGGTCAGTTTGACGGGCCGGCGGGCCTTGAGGGCCAGGGCAGCGGCAATCGGAATCGGCGGGTTCATCTGGATACTGGAGCCGAAGGTGCCGCCGATGGGGACGCGGATGACGTTGATCTTGCTCAGGGGGATGTCGAAGATCTGCCCCAGGAGGATGCGGACGTTGTGGATGGACTGGGTCGTCGGCCAGACGGTCAGCCCGCCGTCCGGCTCCGGGCGCACGACGGCCGATTTGGTCTCCATCTGGGCGTGGTAGATCTTCTGCGTGCGAAACGTCCCCTCGACGATGACGTCCGCCGCGGCGAAGGCAGCGTCCACATCCCCAACCTCGACGGCCCGTTCGCAGGCGATGTTGCGCTCGATGGGGATTTCCTCGTCCCCCCACTCCACCGTGTCGTAGATGGCGGGGGCGTCCGGCCGCATCGCTTCCAGCGGGTCGGTGAGCACCGGCAGCACCTCGTACTCCACCTCGATGGCGCGGACGGCCTTCTCCGCCAACTCCTCCGTCTCCGCCGCCACCGCCGCGACCGCCTCCCCCATACGGCGCACTTTGTCCGCCAGGACGTAGTGGTCTTTGTGCAGCACTTTGGGGATGGTGATGATGCGCTCGTTGTACCGCACATGGGGGATGTCGTCCCAGGTGATGACGACGGCTCCCATCGCCTCCGCCCGGCGCGTGTCAATGGACTTGACGCGGGCGTGGGCGTAGGGGCTGGCGAGGATGCGCCCGTGCCACATCCCCGGCAGGCTGATGTCAACGGTGTACTTTTCCCGCCCCGTCACGCGGGCGACGCCGTCTTTGCGCGGGGTGTCCGTACCCAGGAGGTGAAAGTCGTGCGTCATAGGCGGCTCCTTCTGGGCCCATCCTCCCGCCGGTCGAGAACGCGCGGGAGGGTTGGCCGAGTGGATGCGAAACACGGCTCTAATCTTACCGCCTTTTGGCGATGTCGTCAAATCCAGGCGGCGGCCCGGATTCACGGCCCGAATCCACCGCATGGTGACTTTACAAATCCACTCTTTGGGTTATAATTACGCCCCCCTGAAATTTTACGCTCGTAAGACGCAGATTTACGCTTCTGTGAATCTGCGTCTCTGTCTGGATAGCAATCAACACCGACAACCGCCCGGCGTGGAACGGGGCGTTTCTTTTTTCAGGACACAGGACATGCGTCAACAGATTTTTCTCACCCGCGAGGGATACCAGAAGTTGGAGCAGGAGTTGGAGTACCTGCGCACCGTCCGGCGTCAGAAAGTGGCCCGGCGTCTCCATCGCGCCCTGGAAGAGGGGGACATTCTTGAGAACGCCGAGTTGGAGGACGCCCGCAACGAGCAGGCTTTCGTCGAGGGGCGCATTCTGACGCTGGAGACCACTCTAGCCAACGCCGTCATCATTGACGAAGAGGAGACGCCACGGGATACGGTGGGCCTGGGCAGTCAGGTGACGATCGTCGAGGTGGGGGACGACCACCCGGAGACCTACCACATCGTCGGCTCGGCGGAGGCCGACCCGGCGACCGGCCAGATCTCCAACGAGTCCCCGCTGGGGCAGGCGTTGATGGGACGCCGGGTCGGCGAGCGGGTCACGGTCAACGCCCCCGCCGGGGCCCTGACGTTCGAGATCGTGGCTATCGAATAGGGCGGGCGGCCGTCGGCGACCGCATCACGGCCCACGCCAACGCCGGAATCGGCGGCGTGGGCATTTCAGTACACCCCAGTACATCACGGGAGGCAGTATGGAACTGACGGACTTGGAACGCCAGCGGGTGCAGAAGTTGGAACGGCTGCGCGAGGCCGGTATCGAGCCCTACCCGCGGCGGGTCGAGCGTACCCACACCATCGCCGCGGCCCTGGCCGCGTTGGAGGCCGCCGAAGCCTCCGGGCAGGAGCCCCCGCCGGTGGCCGTCACCGGACGGCTGCGCAGTATGCGGGTGATGGGCAAGATCACCTTCGCCCACATCGAGGACGGCAGCGGCACCATCCAACTCTTCCTCCGCCTTCAGAACGTGGGACGGGAGCAATACGACCGCTTCAAGCGGGACTTCGACCTGGGGGATTTCGTCGAGGCCCACGGCACGCTGATGCGCACCCGCACCGGCGAGAGCAGCGTCCTGGTGACACAGGTACGGATGCTCGCCAAAGCCATCAGCCCCTTGCCGGTCATCAAGGAGAAGGAGGTGAATGGGAAGGTCGTGCGCTACACCGCCTTCTCCAACGTGGAGGAGCGGTATCGCCAGCGGTACGCCGACCTGGCCTCCAACCCGGAGGTGCGGGAGATCTTCCGCGTCCGCGCCCGCACCCTGAAGGCCCTGCGCCGCTTCCTCGACGCCCACGACTTCCTGGAAGTGGAGACGCCCATCCTCCAACCGGTCTACGGCGGGGCCGCCGCCCGGCCCTTCATCACCCACCACAATCAACTGCACCAGGACTTGTACCTGCGCATCGCTTTCGAACTGTACCTGAAGCGGCTCCTGGTGGGGATGTACGACCGGGTCTACGAGATCGGGCACGATTTCCGCAACGAGGGGGTCTCCCACAAGCACAACCCAGAGTTCACCCAGTTGGAGTTCTACGCCGCTTACTGGGATTACAACGACGTGATGAATTTCTGCGAACGGATGATCGCCACTGTCGCCGAAGAGGTGCTCGGCAGCCCGATAATCCGGTACCAGGGGCACGAGATTGACCTCCGCCCCCCCTGGCGACGGGTCACGCTCCGGGAGGCGGCCCGCGCCGTGACCGGCATTGACTACCGCGACTACCCCACCGCCGAGTCGCTGGCGGCCGCTATGCGGGAGAAGGGCCTGCCGGTGAAGCCGGGGGCCACCTGGGGGTATCTGATTGACAAGGGGCTGCTGGGAGCGGTCGAACCGACCCTGATCCAACCGACCTTCGTCCTCGACTATCCCCGCGACATCTCTCCGCTGGCGAAGACGAAGCCGAATGACCCGACCCACGTCGAGCGGTTCGAGTACTTCATCGGCGGCCTGGAGATGGGCAACGCCTTCACCGAGTTGAACGACCCCTTCGACCAGGAGCAGCGGTTTTTGGAGATGGGCCGCCTCTACGCGCCGGAGGACGAGGAGACTCATCCGATGGACGAGGATTACCTGCGGGCGATGAAGTACGGCATGCCCCCCAACGGCGGCTTCGGCCTGGGGGTAGACCGGCTGGTGATGCTCCTCACCGACCAGCCGACCATCCGCGAGGTCATCCTGTTCCCTCACCTGCGCCCCAAAGATTAGCCCCCCTGTTCCCCCGAAAAACAGACGCGCGAGTGGCACGAACTTCCCCCCTCGTGTCACTCGCCCCTCCGTGATGAGCACGCTCACGGGCTCTTGACATTCCGTCGTGAACAAGGTATCATTACGCCAGACAAGTAAAAGGAGGCCAACATGCGCAGCGGTCGTCTATTGCTCATCATCGGGTTGGTACTGGTACTGGGGGCGGTAGCGGTGGGGGCCTTTATGATGCTCAAGCCATCCCCGGCTCCGCCGCCGGCCGCGGAGCAGGTCAGCGGCACGCCGACTCCTACCCCGCTCCCGCCGGATATGGTCGAAGTCGTCATCTCCGCCCAGAACATCCCGCGCGGCACCGTCATCAAGGAAGAAGACATGGCCGTGATGACCCACCTGTTCCCCAAGGACCTGCTGGTCGAGGGCACCGTCACCGACCTGGAGGATGTCTATGGGCGCACCGCCCGCGTGGAGATTCCCAGGGGGATGCCGATTCTGGAAAGTATGCTGACCGAAATCCCCGGTCAACTGGCCGCCGAGGGGTCCGACGCGGCGATTCAGATTCCAGAGGGAAAGGTGGCCTACGCTATGCCGGTGGGACGGTATTCCAGCATCGCCTGGGCCTTGCAGCCGGGCGATCACGTTGACGTCATCATCTCGCTGCTCCTGGTGGAGATGGACGAGGAGTTTCAGACCCCGCTCCAGAACAAGGCCGAGTGGTGCATGAACCCCCTCTCCGAGGAGAACAAGGACTGTCAGAGCGGCGTGTTCGGGCGAATGGACATGCTCCCCAACGGCTGGCTGGTCCGCTACATCCCCAACGGCGGACAGTGGCCGCAACTGATCACTCAGTTGACGGTGCAGGACGTGTTGGTGCTCCAGGTCGGCGACTGGCCGGAGGTCTCGCCGGAGCAGCAGGAGATGGCGATGGCCGAGGAAGAGGCCCCGCCGCCGGAGGAGCAGCCGCCGGAGGAAGGCCAGCAGGAGCAAGCGACGCGGCCAGAGGTGCAGCCGGTCACCATCGTCGTCACTCCGCAGGAGGCGATGATTCTGGATTACCTCCAGTCCATCGGCGCCCGCATCAACCTCGTCATGCGCTCGGCCGCCGACGCGCAGAGCGGGCGGCGGTTCACGACCGAGGCCGTCACGCTGAACTATCTGATGAACCGATACGACATCTCCTACCCGACCAAACTGCCGTATGGCGTCACGCCGCCGATTTCCAAACTGGAACGCATCGCCCGCAACGAGACGGCTGCGCAGTACGGGGCGCAAAATGCGCCCGGCGGTGAATAAGGGGGAAGACAGTGGCCCAGTCCGGCGAAAAGATCCGCGTTCTCATCGTAGACGACATCTCCGAAACGCGCGAGAACCTGCGTAAACTGCTCTCCTTCGACCCCGGCATCGAGGTCGTCGGCGCGGCGGGGTCGGGGGAAGAGGGGATCGCTCTCGCCAGGGAGTTCCATCCCCACGTCATCTTGATGGACATTAACATGCCCGGCATGGACGGCATAACCGCCACCCAGAAGATTATGGAGGAGTTGCCGGCCACGCAGGTGGTGATGCTGTCCGTGCAGGGGGAGACGGACTACCTGCGCCGGGCGATGCTGGCCGGAGCGCGGGATTTCCTCACCAAGCCCCCCAGCGGCGACGAACTGATGAACACCATCCGCCGGGTCTACGAGATGGGCAAGGCGCGGGCGGTGACGATGCCGGCCCAGCCGACCGGTCCCGGCGTGGGGCCGGCCGCGCCGACCACCGAACGGCTGGGGAATGTGGTGGCCGTGTTCAGCCCCAAAGGTGGCGTCGGCTGCACGACGGTGGCCGTCAACCTGGCGATCGTGCTCCAACAGATGCTCGGCGACACGCAGAAAGTGGCCCTGATGGACGCCAGCGTGCAGTTCGGCGATGTGGGGGTGATGCTCAACTTACAGGCCAGCCGCACGATCGCCGACCTGATTCCCCACGCCGCCGACCTGGACGGTGAGGTGTTGAACAGTGTGGTAGCGCCGCACGGCTCCGGGCTCAAAGTGCTGCTGGCACCGCCGCAGCCGGAGATGTCGGAGGGGCTGCTGGACATCATCCAGGAGGGCGGCGAGGAGGGGGAGTCCCGCTCCGCCTTCGGGATCATCCTCGACCTGATGCGGCAGGAGTTCGACCTGACGATCATTGACACGTGGAGTTGGGTGGACGACATCACAATGACCGTCTTCGACGCCGCCGCGCTGATCGTGCTGATCGTGATGCAGGACATCCCCTCCATCAAGAGCGCACGGCTGTTCCTCGAAGTCGCCGAACGGCTCGGCTATCCGCTGGACAAGATCGCCCTGGTGGTCAACGGCGTGGACCGCCGCCGGGGGATTCGGGTGGAGCAGATCGAGCAGGCGATGATTCCGGTGGCGGCCCAGATTCCTCTGGACGAGCACGTCGTCCGGGCAGCGGTCAATCACGGTACCCCGTTCGTCATCCGCGACCGGGGGCGTCCGGTCTCCCAGGGAATCGCCAGCCTGGCGCGGTACATCAAGGACGCGCTCACCGAGGATGAAGAGGAGTCGGAGGAAGAGGGGTCCAAGAAAGCCGAATCCCAGAAAGGCGTCGGTCGCCTACGGCTAGGCCGCCGCGTCTTCAGATGAAGCGGTTGAAGGAGGTGTGGCGGTGTCAATGCTGAGACGAATCAAGAAGGAGGGACAGAGGCCGGCCCAGACGCGCCAGCAACCGCGCCGGCCTCAACAACAGAAATCGGAGGTGCGGGTCCGTCGCCAGCCCCCGTCCCCGGCCCGCGATGCTTATTACGACCTGAAGAGCCGGGTGCAGAACAAACTGATCTCCGAACTGGACCCGACGATGGACGTCACCAAGACGGATGAGGTGCGCCGAACCATCGAGGAGATGTACAACAACATCCTCGACGAGGAGCACATCGTCCTCAGCCGGTCGGAGCGGCAGCGGCTGTTCGAGCAGATCGTCGCCGAGATCTTGGGACTGGGCCCGTTGGAGCCGCTCCTGGCCGACCCCACCATCACCGAGATTATGGTGAACGGGGCCAAGCACATTTACGTGGAGCGGAAGGGGAAGGTCATCCGCACCAACGTCACCTTCGAAAGCGACGAGCACTTGATGCGTATCATCGAGCGCATCGTCGCGCCGTTGGGCCGCCGGATTGACGAAAGCCAACCCTACGTGGACGCCCGCCTGGCCGACGGATCCCGCGTGAACGCCGTCATCCCCCCCATCTCGCTGGTCGGGCCGGTGCTGACCATCCGTAAATTCTTCAAGATTCCGCTCACCGTCGAGAAACTGATTGAGTACGGCAGCGTCACCGCCGAGGCGATGGAGTTGTTGAAAGCCTGCGTCCTGGCGCGGCTGAACATCATCATCTCCGGCGGCACCGGCACCGGCAAGACGACCTTCCTGAACGTCCTGTCCGGCTACATCCCCCACGACGAGCGTATCATCACCATCGAGAACGCCGCCGAGTTGCAGTTGCGGCAGGAGCACGTCGTGACATTGGAGTCCCGCCCGCCTAACATCGAGGGCCGGGGCGAAATCACCATCCGCGACCTGGTCATCAACAGCCTGCGAATGCGCCCCGACCGCATCGTCGTCGGGGAGTGCCGCGGGCCGGAGGCGTTCGACATGCTCCAGGCGATGAACACCGGCCACGAGGGGAGCATGACCACCATCCACGCCAACAATCCCCGCGAGGCCACCGCCCGCCTGGAAAATATGATTCTGATGGCCGGTATGGAACTGCCCCACCGTGCCATCCGCGAGCAGATCGCCTCCGCGTTGGATTTGATCATCCAGTTGGAGCGCATGCGCGACGGCAGCCGCCGCTGCGTGGCCATCACCGAGGTGCAGGGGATGGAGGGGGACGTCATCACAATGTCCGACATCTACAAGTTCGAGCGGGCCGGGTACGAGGGGGGCAAAGTCATCGGGGCGTTGCGACCGACCGGCTTGCGGCCCAAGTTCATGGAGAAAATCGAGGCCGCCGGCATCAAACTGCCTCCCACCATCTTCGGCATCGGGCAGGGCGGACGGCGGCGGTTCTAGGAGCAGGGTATGAACACGAGTTTGGTGATTCTGGGAGCAATGGCGGGGGTCGGCTTCATCATTTTGCTGGCCGGCTTTTTCATCTCTCGCCGCTCCGAGCGCATCATCGAGGAACGCCTGGGCATCACCGAGAAGGCCATCGAGGAAGTTGGGGAGAGGCAACGCCGTTCCCCGCTGGGCGACGCGCTGAACCGGGCGTTGGAACAGCGCGGGATGGGGGCCAATCTGCGGACGCAATTGGCCCGCGCCGACCTCAAAATCACCGTCGGGGAGTTCATGGCAGCGACGGTGATTTTGGTCATCGCTGCCGGCGGCCTGATGTACATCGTCAAGCGGGACGTCATCGCGGCGGTGGGGGCTGCGTTGGCCGGTTTCTTCGCCCCCCGGTTCTACCTCAAGTTCCGCTACAACCGCCGCCTCAAGGCGTTCAACGACATGCTGGGCGACACCATCAACCTGATGGTGAACGGCATCCGGGCCGGATACAGCATCTTGCAGGCGATGGAGGCGGTGTCGCGCGAGATGGGGCCGCCCATCTCGACGGAGTTCGCGCGGGTGGTGCAGGAGGTACAGTTGGGTATCTCGCTGGAGGACGCGATGGACAACATGCTGCGGCGCGTCCCCAGCGATGACCTCGACATGCTCATCACCGCCATCAACGTCCAGCGCGAGGTCGGCGGCAACCTGGCCGAGGTGCTGGATACCATCAGTTTCACCATCCGCGAGCGGGTGCGCATCAAGGGCGAGATCAAGGCCCTGACCGCCCAGAGCCGCGTCTCCGGCTACATGGTGGCGATGGTGCCGGTCGTCCTGGCGGTCATCATCTACCTCATCAACCCGGATTTCATGGGGCTGCTGTTCAAACACATCTGCGGGTACATTATGATCGGGGCGGCGGTGCTGGGCATCGCCGCCGGATTCATGGTCATCAACAAAGTGGTGCAGATCGAGGTGTAGACGGGGTAGGCATGGTCAAGCGTCTGCGGGAGTTGTACTACATCACCCACATAGACAACATCCCCTCCATGCTGCGGCTGGGGATACTCTCGCATCAGCAGGTGGAGACCCGAAAAATCGAATACGCGCCGGTGTACGACGCCGGTATCGTGAGGTGGCGCAGGGAGAAGAGGACACCTGAGGGGCGTTCGCTGTGGGAATACGCCAACCTCTACATCCAGCCCCGAAACCCGATGCTGTACCGCTTGGTCAAGGAGGGACATCTCAACGACATAGCGATTCTCGGCGTGCAAAGAGACGTGCTTTCGTTGGACGGGGTGCTGGTGACTACCGGCAACGCCGCCCGCACCGAGACCGAAATCCTGCCCAAGAGCGAGTGGGGGAAGCACAGGGACGCGATTGTGCGCGGCACCGATGTAAAGTGGTGGAGCGAGGCCGACGGGAGCAAGCGGCGCATTATGGCGGAGGTGCTCGTCCCGCAGCGCGTGCCCCCCGGAATGATAAACAGCATCTACGTCCCGGACGACAATGCCTGTCAGCGGGTGAGCGCCCTGCTCGAAGACCGGCCGGCCGCGAAAAGACGGCCTTCCGTCATCCCTGAACCGCAGATGTTCTTCCAGCCGCGGAGGATGCGTGTCCTGACGCCGCGGCTGAAACTCGTGGACGGCGATATGTTCTTCTCGCCGATGCAGACGCTCACTATCAGCGTGAACACGGTCGGCGTGATGGGGAAAGGGCTGGCGTCGAGGGCGAAGTACCAGTTCCCCGACGCCTACGTCGTGTACCAGGACGCTTGCCGCCAGAAGATCATCCGCCCCGGCAAGCCGTACCTGTACAAGCGGGAGGCGTCCCTGGATGTGGCGCTGGCCGACGAGCCCTACAACCTCACCACTGCCAACCGCCGCACCTGGTTCCTGTTCTTCCCGACCAAGCGGCACTGGCGGGAATCCTCTCGCATCGAGGACATAGAACGGGGCTTGCAGTGGGTCGTGGATAACTATCGGCGTGAGGGGATCGAATCGCTGGCCCTGCCGGCGTTGGGTTGCGGCCTGGGCGGGCTGAAGTGGGGAGTGGTGGGCCCGCTGATGGCCGGGTATCTCAGCCGGTTGGACATAGAGGTGCATATTCATCTCCCCCTGGAACGCCCCGTTCCAGAGGAGCAACTCAGCCGGGAGTTCTTGTTGGGTAGCACAGGGTAAACAAACAGCGACGACATCTGAAGCGAGGTGTATTATGCCAATCATGCCAATCAAGCCTATTGACCTGCCCAAACTGCTTGAACTCGTTGGTGATCTCCGTGATAGCACAGACCCAGGAAGTGCAAGTGGGCGTTTCCGCAAGTACGTGCGTGAGAACGTCCGACGGATTGAGGATGTACGTGCTTACGTTGATAAAGCACTATCCACCCCTGGCAGTCAGTTCAACAAAGCACTCCAGGACCTCGTCAATCATATCGGGGAATTGCTTGGTTTTGAAGTGACTTGGGGACGCTATCGTGGCGTAAAGGGAGACATCGGGTTTGATGGGTTGTGGCAGTCTCCAACAAACTGGTCAATAGTAGTAGAGACGAAGACCACTGACGTTTACACAATCAAGACGGCGACGTTGCTAGGGTACATAAACTCACTCATTTCAGACCATCGGGTCAGTGACCCGACTAAAGTACTCGGCCTGTACGTTTACGGACGCCGCGATGCGCAAACGAGCCAACTAGAGAACGCTATCATCGGCGAAAGACGTCGTGAACTGCGGGTGATCAGCGTAGAGTCGTTGCTGAATTTGCTTGAATTGAAGCAGGAGTACAACTTAGCCCACGACACTGTACTGGGGTTAATACTTCCGACGCCGGTTAAGATTGACCCACTAATTGACTTGATTTTCGACATCGTGGCTCGCGAGAGGGAGGAATCCACGTTTGGGGAAACGCCCGGCAAAAAACCAGGGGCTTCTTTGATTAGAATTGACGAAAAGTACACGGGTAAAACAGTCAAGGCAATGATCTTCCGAGGCAAGAGATACGAACTCTCTACCTGGAAGGAAGCTACAGCGACATTACTCGATGTACTGCGTCGCGATGATCGGGAAAAATTTGAAAGAGTCGCGGTGACGATAGTGAACCAACGGAAACGGCCTTATATATCCCGTGACGCAAGCAAACTGCGTAAGCCGGAAGCAATCAAAGGAACCTCACTTTACTTCGAGACCAATCTTAGCGCACAAACCCTAGTGAGACTGTGCTACACTCTGATTGTTGAAATGGGCTACTCGAAGTCGGCCCTGCAGTTTGAAACGGAAGCGTAGCGAGAGGCTACAGGGGCTAGAATAAACTCATCTAACACGAGGGAGGTGTGCCAATGACTACAGCCATTTTGATTATCGGCGCTCTGGTGGTGCTGGGGGGGCTGGCCTTCCTCGTCGTGCGGGTCGCCCGCTCGCACGGGGGGGGCGCCTCCATCGAAGAACGCATGGCGGAGTTCGGGACGCTGGAACGCCCCCCGACCCTGGAGGAGTTGGAACTGTCGCAGCCGTTCAGCGAACGGGTGCTCATGCCGCTCATCACCCGCCTGGCCGATTTCGCTATGCGCTTCTCCCCGGCGAAGAGCATGGAGGAGATGCAACACAAACTCGACCTGGCCGGCAATCCCTACGACCTGAAAAAATTCGTCGGCATGCGCATTCTGGCGGCCATCCTCTTCGGCGGGCTGGGAATCGCGATTATGTTCCTCGGCAAGTCTATGCCGAAAATCCAACGCTTTGCCCTCCCGCTCGTCGGCGCGGGACTGGGTTACTACCTGCCGGTGCTCTCCCTGGGGAGCAAAATCAAAAAACGACAGAAGGAGATCATCAAATCCCTGCCCGACGCCCTCGACCTGCTCACTATCTGCGTCGAGGCCGGATTGGGGTTCGACGCGGCGATGGCGAAAGTGTCCGAGAAGTGGGACAACGAGTTATGCGTCGCCTTCCGCCGGGTCATCCAGGAGTTGCAGTTGGGCAAACTGCGGCGCGAGGCCCTGCGCGATATGGCTAACCGGATGGACGTGCCCGATGTGTCCACCTTCGTAGCGGCCATCATCCAGGCGGACCAGTTGGGCGTCAGTATCGCCCGCGTGCTGCGCATTCAGTCCGACCAGATGCGGATGCGGCGTCGGCAGCGGGCGGAGGAGTTGGCCCGCCAGGCCCCAATCAAAATGCTGCCCGCCATCGCCTTCCTCATCTTCCCGGCTATCTTCATCGTGTTGCTCGGCCCGGCGGTCATCCAGGTGATTCAGATGTTCCAGGGAGGGATGACCTTCTGATTCGCTGGCGTGCCCTCCGCAACCGGTTCTACGACCTGCTCTTTCCTCCGCGCTGCCTCGGCTGCCGTCGGGTAGGAGAGTGGCTGTGCGCCGACTGTTTGAGCCAAATCCCCCGCGTGGAGCCCCCCGTGTGTGCCATCTGCGGAGACGCTATCGAACCCGGCAGCGGCGAACTGTGCGCCCGCTGCCGCCGTTCGCCGTTGCACATATACGGCATTCGCTCCGCCGTTTACTTCGAAGGGACGGTGCGCCGGGCGGTGCATCTCCTGAAGTATCGCGGACGTGAGGAGGTCGCCGAACCGCTGGGCACCCTGTTGGCCGAGTACTGGCGCTCACACCCCCAGCCGGTGGACGTCATCGTGCCGGTGCCGCTGCACGCCGACCGTCTGCGCGAGCGGGGCTACAATCAGGCCGCGCTGCTGGCCTATGCGCTGGGACGGCTGGTCGGCCTGCCGGTGGACGAGTCGCTCTTGGTGCGTCAGCGGGCGACCGCCCCCCAGGTGAAACTCGACGCCCGGCAGCGACGGGAGAACGTCCGGGCCGCCTTTCGCTGCCCGGCGGATGTGAGCGATATGCGCTTGTTGCTGATAGACGATGTCGCCACCACTGGCGCGACGTTGGAGGCCTGCGCCGCCGCGCTCCACGAGCACGGGGCCGTCTCCGTCCGCGCCCTGACGCTGGCACGCGCCCGGCACCGGGCCTAAGCGGCGGCGACCGATCAAACCAAACTCAAGGAGGTCAAATAGTGGAAGTCTCGATCTTCGCCAGGAACATGGAAGTAACCCCCCGTCTGCGGGAGTACGTAGAGAGGAAGGTCGGCAAACTCGACCGCTATCTGCCGACGATAGACGAGGCGCGGGTAGACCTGAGCATGGAGAACACCCGCAACGCCGCTCATCGCCAGGTCGCCCAGTTGACCGTGCGGGTAGGCGGCACCATCTTGCGGGCCGAGAAACGCTCCCAGGACATCTTCACCTCCATAGACGCCGTGATGGACAAGATGTACCGCCAGATCGCCCGCTACAAGGGGAAGCGGCAGGACCGCTGGCACGCGGCGGCGGTCGAAGCCCTGCCCATCGAGGAGCCGGTCGAGGAGCCGGAGGGGGAGATCGTCCGGGTCAAACGGTTCGAGTTGCGCCCGATGACGCCGGACGAGGCCATCGAGCAGATGGAACTCCTGGGGCACCACTTCTACGTCTTCCTGAACGCCGAGGAGGACGCCGTCAACATCGTCTACAAGCGGGAGGACGGCAACTACGGCCTGCTCCAGCCGGAGTACTAGCCCCTCCGCGCCCGCATCGGGCCGCACCAGGGGGTTCGGAATCCCGAACCCCCTTTTTCGACTCCGATGAGAACTCCGGTCACACTCATCCTCCTCGTCGGCGGAGGGGGCGCGAGCGATGTCGAGCAGGCTCTGGCCCAGGCGCACCGGGCGGCGGCCCGCGACCTGCTGGAAACATTGCTCCCCCTCGCCGCCTTCGACCAGGCCGTCGTAGCAACCGACGACCCCGCCTGGGCCGCCGACCTTTCCGACCTGCCGGTCACGGTTGACCTCGACCCGCCGGACGTGCCCTTCCACTTCGGGCGGCGGCTGGCCGGGCTGATCGAGAAGTACCGCCCTCGCCGAGTGCTCTACAGCGGCGGCGGTTCGGCCCCCCTGCTCGACCGAGAGACTTGGACCGCCGTCCTCGACCGCCTGGCGGCGGCTGACAGGCTGCTCGTCACCAACAACCTCCACTCCAGCGACTGGCTGGGGTTCACCATCACCCCCGCCGTGCTCCCCCTCGTCGCCCGCGAGAGCAGCGACAACGGCCTGGCCTGGTCGCTGGCTAACGCCGGACACCTCCCCCCCGTCGCCCTGCCCCCGACGGCCGGGACCCGCTTCGACCTGGATACCC
>JALWUZ010000588.1 GCA_027079895.1 Anaerolineae bacterium | reverse complement strand
GGCCCGCCCCGGCGAGCGGATGAGGACGCTCGACGGGGAATGGCGCACTTTCGACGAGGAGATGTTGCTCATCACCGACGGCGGCGGCCCGGTGGCGGTCGCCGGAGTGATGGGCGGCCTGGAAAGCGAGGTGACGGAGCAGACGCGCGATGTCCTGCTGGAATCGGCCAACTTCGCTTTCCTCAACATCCGACGCACCTCCCGCCAACTGGGGCTGGCGAGCGAGTCGAGTCAGCGTTTCGGGCGGCGGGTGGACCCGGAACTGACGGTCAGGGCGGCGGCGCGGGCGGCTCACTTGATGGCGGAACTGGGCGGCGGAGCCGTCGTCCCCACGATGGGCGACCTGTACCCCGGTCGGCAGCCGCGGCGGGTGCTCGACCTCGACCCGGCCTACGTCGAGCGCGTCCTGGGGGTCGAGATTCCCGTCGAAAGGATGACGCAGATCCTCACCGCGTTGGATTTCCAGGTCGCCGAGGAGGAGGGGCGGTTCCGGGTGACGGTGCCCTCTCATCGGCAGGACGTGACCCAGGCGGTGGATCTGACGGAGGAGATCGGGCGCATCTGGGGGTATGACCGCTTCCCGCCGACGCTGTTGGGCGGGGAGTTGCCGCCGCCTCACGCCAATCCGCGCCGCGAGGGGAGCGAGCGGGTGCGGGACCTGCTGGTCGGCTGCGGCCTGGACGAGGTGATCACCTACTCGCTGGTGGACTGCGCGGGGGAGGGGAAACTGTACCCCCAGGGCGGCGGCCCCGGCCCGGAGGAGTACCTGCGGGTGCTCAACCCCCTCTCCTCCGAGCGGGCCTGCCTGCGGCGGACGCTGCTCCCCGCGCTGCTCGACACTACCCGCGCCAACCTGCGCTTCCTCGAACGGGTGGCGATTTTCGAGGTCGGCGCGGTCTATCTGCCGGTGGAGGGGCGGACGCTGCCCGATGAGCCCTGGCGGTTGGGCATCGTGATGACCGGCCCGCGCGAGCCGCGCTCCTGGCTGACGGGTCAGGACCGGTCGCCGCTGGGGTTCTACGACCTGAAAGGGGTCGTCGAGGCCCTGCTGGACGGCCTGGGGCTGGAAGGGGTCTTCGAGGTCGGGGAG
>JALWUZ010000587.1 GCA_027079895.1 Anaerolineae bacterium | reverse complement strand
AAGGTCGCCAGCGTGATGTCCCCCTGACCCAACGCGCCGCTGCCGAAGAGGGCGTGTCCCGCCAGGTGAGCGACGAAAAACAGGACGAAGCCAATGAGTCCTCCCAGCCAGCCGCTCCACCAAGTCATTCCGGGGGTGAAAAAAGCGGCGACGGCGGCGAGGGCGATGGCCGGGTACATCACCGCGTTGAGAATCAGCCGCCGTTCCAAATCCGTCACCAGCACGAGGGCGAAGACGGCGGCGTAGATCAGGTAGAGCACGAAGCGCACCGACGGCCCGACCGTGAGCCATAGGAGGGCGTAAGTGACCGCCAGTCCCGCCTCGACGAGTGGGTAGCGGCGGCGGAGCGGTGCGCCGCAGGACGGGCACCGTCCCCGGCCCACCAGGACGGCGGGGAGGGTGGGCCACTGCCACCAGGGACGGGGCGCGTCGCAGTGGAGGCAGTGAGGGCTGGTCAGCCTGCGCCGGGCTGGGAGGTCAGAGCCCAGTTGATTGACCAGCACGCCGACGGCGAGGCCGAGGATGGCGAACAGAATGCTCATCGTCAGTCGAGGGACTTCGAGGCCCATAGCCACGAGTTGTAGCCGATGACTCCGTCGGTGACGATCAGCACCCGGTGTTGGCGGGCCAGGTCTATAGTCTCCGGCGGCCATTCTCGCGCCGCGACTACGGGGATTGCCTTCACGCCGATGCGCCTGAGGATGCTCGCCCGCTGGGAGGCCCGCTCTATGTCCGTGGCCTCGGCCAGCCAGGAGGCCTCGACGACCATGACGACCTCCTCGCCGGTCTCGTACAGCACTCCGCCCCAGAGGAGATCCGTCGCCAGCACATTGACGCGCTCCTGGGGCGAGATTCGTTCCTCCCTCACCGCCTCGTAGAGCAGTTCGCCGATTTTGGAAGTCACCTTGCGTCCGCGCCGCATGTAGACACCGAAGATGGCGTCCGCCTTGTGGTAGTAGGAGTGCTCGAAGACCTGCCCCTTCAGGTCTCGCATAGTGCGCTTGATCTCCTCCCGGTCGGCGGCGGCTTCGGCGAAACCGGCTTGTCGTTCGGCGGCGGCCTCGGCGAAGCCGGCTTTCCGCTCGGCGGCGG
>JALWUZ010000586.1 GCA_027079895.1 Anaerolineae bacterium | reverse complement strand
ACGGGGCTCACCTGGAGGACTCCGCCGTGTTCGATTTCGAGGTGTTCGTCCCGCCGATCGTCATCAACGAGATTGACGCCGACACCCCCAACCCCGAAGTTGACGAGTTCATCGAACTGTACGACGGCGGCGCCGGCAACACCTCGTTGGACGGCCTGGTCGTCGTCCTCTTCAACGGCAACGGCGATTCTTCCTACAGGACCTTTGACCTGGACGGCTACTCCACCGACAACGAGGGCTATTTCGTCATCGGCGGCACCGGGCTCTCACAGACCAACGACATCACTGTCACCTCGACCCTTTGGCTCCAGAACGGCGCGGACGCCGCCGCCCTCTACGTCGGCGATGACACCGACTTCCCCTATGGCACTGCGGTGACAACCGACAACCTGGTGGACGCCATCGTCTACGACACCAACGACAGCGACGACGCCGGCCTGCTGGTGCTGCTCAACCCCGGGGAGCCGCAGGTGAACGAGAGCAGCAACGGCACGTCTTACCAGGACTCCAACCAACGCTGCCCCAACGGTGCCGGCGGACAGCGGAACACCTCCAACTACATCCAGGCCCCGCCGACGGCCGGCGCGGCCAACTACTGCGTCCCTGCCCTCTCCGTCTCCAAGACCGCCGATCCGAACGCCTCCGTGCCGCTGAACGGTCTCGTCACCTACACCATCGTTATCGAGAACAACGGCAACGACGACGAGCCACAAGCCTACCTGACCGACACCCTGCCGATCAGCACCTCGTTCTCCTACTGGATCGAGCAGCCGAGCGGCGCACTCTACGACAGCCTGTCCAAGACCGTTTACTGGAGCGGCCCCATCACCGTCGGCCACCCCGTCACCCTCAGTTTCATCGTCACCAACACCGCCGGGTACGAGGAGACCGTCACCAACACCGTCGCCGTCAGCGGCACCTACGACTCCCTCACCGCCGACGCCCTTTACACCGTCATCTCCCCCTACCCGCAACTGACCCTCTCCAAGTCGGGGCCGGAGTTCGTCGTCATCGGCGACCCCATCGTCTACGAGATCAACTTGAGCAACGTGGGGGCCATCTCCGCGACCAACATCACCCTCACCGACACCATGC
>JALWUZ010000585.1 GCA_027079895.1 Anaerolineae bacterium | reverse complement strand
GAACTCTGAGAAGCCCCAGACGGGAGGCCAAGCGGGCGCCTCACACCTACTCCTCCGCCAGGCTGTAGATTATGAACAGCAGCCGCCCGTCGGCGTCGGAGTAGAACCGCTGCACCGTCCCGCCCGGATACCGCTCCTCGACCTCCTCCATCTCGGCGGCCCGCTCCGGCAGGAAGACGAACCGTACCCCGTGCGGCAGGAACGTATCCGGCGGCGGCGTCCCCTCCGCCGGCGGCTCCCCCGGCGGCAACACGTCGAACCCCGTCACCCCACGCGCCATAAACCGCAGCGTCCCGTGCCCCCAGTACATGAACGGCGGCCCGTAGAAATAGACCACCGCCCCGTCGTCGTGCGCGTTCAGATAGCGGGCCAACTCGGTGCCGACCTCGGCGGTGGGGTTGCCGTAGACCCGCGTCGGGGTAAAGTCGGCGAAGTAGTAGTTCAGATTCAGCCCGGCGATGACCAGCAGTAGCCCCGGCACCGCCATCCACCAATCCACCCCCGGCTGCAACCGCCCGGCCAACTCCACCAGCCAGCCCAGCCCCAGCGCGACCAGAATCGCCAGCGCGGGGGCGACGATGGTCATCCGCTGGCTGCTGGGCGGATTCTCCGTCAGTACCCAGCCGGTGAGCAACGCCAGCCAGAACCAGAGCAGGAGCCAAAAATGTCGCGGGCGGCGCACGTGGGCCAACGCCCACACCATCCCGATGATGAACAACGTCCCGCTGACCCAGTCCAGCAGCGGAATCGTCGGGCGGTACCAGAAAGTGGGGTCGAGGGTGTAGTTGAAGGCCGAGACCGACTTCCAGAACTGCTGTAGCAACAGACTGGCCGCGCTCCGCCCGGTGACCTCCACCTCCCGCGACAGCCAGCCGGAGGAGAAGATGCTCACTTGCCGGGGACGGCTCAACAGGTCGGAGGGATGGGCGGTGTAGTACAGACCCAGCGGCGCGATGACGACCAGCGCGGCCAACGCCAACACCGCTATCCCGCGCCGCTGACGGCGCCAGAAGCGGTACTCCGTCGCCGCCCGCCAGGTCAGGTAGGCCGCCACCAGGATGGAGACCAGCCGCGCCCCGAAGTAGCCGTACCACCC
>JALWUZ010000584.1 GCA_027079895.1 Anaerolineae bacterium | reverse complement strand
CCATCACCGTTGCTTCCCATTGCCCACATCCTTTGACTAACATCGTCGTCAGCGGCCCCACGAACGGATACGCTGGCGTTACTTATACTTTCGCCGCTTCCACTTCTCCGTCCAACGCTACATCGCCAGTCACCTACACCTGGTATCCTGTACCCACGTTTGGACAGGGAACGGCCAACGCCTCTTATACCTGGAACACGACCGGGACACAAGTAGTCACCCTTACAGCCATCAATTGCGGTGGAGTGGTCACGGCGAGACATATCATCACTATTTCTCTTCCTTGCCCACACTCATTAGAGGACGCTATCATCAATGGGCCGAGGAGCGGCTACGTGGACACTGCTTACAATTTTACAGCCACGGTCAAGTTCACAGCCACTGCCATCGTGCCTTTGACCTATGCTTGGAAAGCGACGGGACAGACAAATGCCATCACACACACAGGTGGACTGAGCGACACTATCTCTCTGGCTTGGAGCACAGCGGGAACGAAAGCCGTCACTCTCACCGTTCGCAACTGTAGCGGGGTGGTGACGGCAACCCATACCGTCACTATCGTTTCTTCCTGCCCGCATCCGCTGACCGACGTAACTATCGGCGGCCCGACGAGTGGTTATGCCGATACTATCTACGTCTTCACTGCCACTGCCCCCCTCACCACCACCACACCGTTGGTCTACGCCTGGCGTGCAACGGGGCAAGAGAACGTCATCACCCACTCTAGCGGCTTGAGCGACACTATCTCTTTTGCCTGGAGTACGGCGGGGGAGCAGGTCATTACTCTCACGGCCCGCAACTGCGGCGGATTTGTCACGGAGACTCATGCCATTGCCATCGCGTATGCGACACGGAAGTACGCTGTTTACTTACCGCTTGTGCTGCGTGGTCAGTAAGTTAGTGGAATGGGGTTTCGCTGACCTATGCTATAGTCCACACCATTGGTACGCGCTGTCTCCAAAAATCAGAGATTGTTCGGCAATCCACAGAAAGGACTGACAGATGGCTAAGAAACACACATCAAAACGGCGTCAGAAAGCCCTTCAGCGCAAAGCGGCCAAGCGCAAGAAGCGCAAGCGGCGAGCGGTCTCCATCCC
>JALWUZ010000583.1 GCA_027079895.1 Anaerolineae bacterium | reverse complement strand
GCGGCGGAGACGGCGGCTCCGCTGCCCAGTCCGCTGGCGATGGGGATGGAGGAGCGGATGGTGACGGTGGCGTCCGGCTCGGCGGCGGACAGGTGTCCCAAGGTGAGCCAGGCGGCGGCGGCGAGCGGCTCGTCGGGGGGAGCGGTGGCGAGCCTCACCGTCCGTCCCAGGTCGGCGGCGACGATCGTCAGGCCGTCGCCGGGCGGCGCGCTCTCGATCGTCGCCATCGCCCGCACCTGAGTCACCGGCACGGCGATGGCCGGCTGTCCGTACACCACGGCGTGCTCTCCGAGCAGGATCACCTTGCCCGGCGCGTAACCGGTATGCCTGTAGGTGTTCATAGCAGCCTCACTTCAGGACGTACATCACGAACACGACGCCGGCCCCCCACAGGACGAAGTTGATCTGCAACGGGCGGTCGGAGAGAGCGATCTCCTCCGGCGCACCTCCCATCCCCTTGACGTGAATCAGGTACAGGTAGCGGAAGATGCCGTACAGCACGAAAGGGATGGTCAGCATCATCGTGTGGTCGGGAGGCAGCCCCTCGGCGGAGAAGGTGTAGAGCGAGTAGGCCAGCAGCGTCGAGGCGGTCACGATACTGATGGCGTGGTCGAGCAGGGGGAGGTTATACTCCTGGAGGCTTTGCCGGTGGGTGTTGGCGTTTCCCTTCAACAGAACCAACTCGTGACGCCGCTTGCCGAAGCCGATGAGCAACGCGAGCAGGGTCATGCAGACGTACAGCCAGGGGGAGAAGCGGCGGGCGTCCACCAGCGGCACGCCGGCGGCGACCCGCAGCAGGAACCCGCCGGCGATGAGCATCACGTCCACGATGACGACGTTCTTGAGCCAGAAGGAGTAGGCGATTTGGAGGAGCAGGTAGCCGGTCAGGATGGCTCCGAACATCGGCTTGAGCATGAAGCCCAGCGGCAGGGCCAGCAGGGGGATGACGACGGCGGCTATGATGGCGACGGTGGGGCTCAACTCGCCGCTGGCCAGCGGGCGATGACGCTTTTTAGGGTGTTGACGGTCCTTCTCGATGTCCACCAGGTCGTTGATGATGTACACCGTCCCCGACACCAGGCAGAGCAGGACGAACCCGGCCAGTGTGCGAAGCAGGTAGTGCAGGTCGAACAGTTTGACATCGAAGACCAGGGCCGCGAAGACGAAGATGTTTTTGATCCACTGGTTGGGCCGCATAGTTTTGAGCAACGATTTGAGCACTACTACCTCCTGGCGTCGTGTGCTACGGTTTTGCTGTCCCGTTGCCGCCGGACTCGGCGATGAAGCGTTCCAGGTCTTCGAGTGTGGTGTCGCGCACACGCAGCAACTCCTTGACCTGCCGCAGGGTGTCCAAGTCCTGAATCCGGCGGAGATGGGGCAACAACTCCACCCCCCGGCTCCCGAAGCGCAATTCTAGCCCCAGGTCAAGGCCGTCCAGCAGCCCCTCGCGCAGTCCATCACGCATACCTAGCACCAGGCCTCTCTCGAGGCCCTCTTCCAGGCCACGCTTGAACCCAATGCGCTCGACGCTGGTCACGTATGGCATTTGCGTCACCTCATGCTGGCTCTTGTTGCGTCACCGCCCCGTTGCCGCCGGACTCGGCGATAAAGCGTTCCAGGTCTTCGATCGTGGTGTCGCGCACACGCAGCAACTCCTTGACCTGCCGCAGGGTGTCCAAGTCCTGAATCCGGCGGAGATGAGGCAACAACTCCATCCCCCGACTCCCGAAGCGCAGTTCCAGCCCCAGGTCAATGCCGTCCAGCAGGCCCTCGCGCATACCCAGTGCCTGGCCCTCATTTAGGCCGAGCAATTTGCCTTTCTTCAACCCCTCCTCAAGACCCTCTTTCAGGCCGCGCTTGAACCCAATGCGCTCGACACTGGTCACGTATGGCATTTGCGTCACCTCATGCTGGCTCTTGTTGCGTCACCGCCCCGTTGCCGCCGGACTCGGCGATGAAGCGTTCCAGGTCTTCGAGTGTGGTGTCGCGCACACGCAGCAACTCCTTGACCTGCCGCAGGGTGTCCAAGTCCTGAATCCGGCGGAGATGGGGCAGCAACTCCATCCCCCGACTCCCGAAGCGCAGTTCCAGCCCCAGGTCAATGCCGTCCAGCAGTCCCTCGCGCATACCCAGCATCTGACCCTCGTGTAGGCCGCGCTTGAACCCAATGCGCTCGACACTGGTCACGTATGGCATTTGCACCACCTCCTCGTACTCTTTTACCCGCTGCCAGATCTCCTGCTCCGCTGTCTCCGGCAGCCGCATCAACCAGTCTATGAACCGGAACAGTTTGCGGACGTCATCCTTGCTGTACCCCCGCTCGTACAGCCGCCGTATCAAGGCGAACTTCCACCTCTTCCGTTCCTCCTCGCTCCCCTTCGTCTCCTGGGTCTTCAGGTGGGCCATCACTGCTGTGGCAAAAGGGTTCTCGCTGCTCTCTAACTCCTCCCACCGCTCCCGGTAGTCCGCCAGTTTGACCACCGGGAACTCGAACACCGTCCGGCAGCCCCACAACTCCTGCTCGAAGTGAGATGGCCGCCAGTCCACCTGCTCATCGCCAAGCACCGCCAGACTCGCCACCCGCCGGTGATAGCGGTCGAAGATACGGTAGTTGTAGACGTACATCCGCTCGGCGAAGGTGGGGTCTTTCTGGCTCTGCACTTCGACGTGGATCAGAACCCAGGCCTCGGTCCCGTCCTTGCGCCAGACTCTGACCAGGGCGTCCGCCCGCCGCTGGCCAATCTCCGACTCAGGGGAGATCTGCTGCAACTCCTTGTCCAAGAACTTGTAGCCGCGGGTCCAGTCTATCTCGGCGTGGATGGCGGGGAAGAGGAGCGCGGTGAACTCCGCGAAATACTCCTCCAATGCCTCCTTCCACGCGCCGTCGTAATCGTCGCTCATAACACCCCCTGGCTGCTGCTCACGCCGGCACCGGCTGGGACACGAGCGGACGCTGTGCGTCGGTCCGGGGTTGCTCGCTCAGCGACTGCTCCAACGCTTGCTCGAACGTCTCCAAGTCATCCGCCTGCACCAGCACGAGCAGCAAACGGCGCAATTGCTCCGTAGAAGCCACCCTCTTCAGACGCCGTTCGATCTTCAGATACCGCGCCGCCGGGGGATTGAAACGCGCAATCAGCACATCTAGGAGGCGTTCGTAACTAGCCTGCCAGACGCCCTGTCTCATACCCTGCTCTATGCTCTGTCGCGCTATTTGCTCACGTTCTTGCTCCAGACGGCGACTCATTTCTTCCAGGCGGCGATTCAGTTCCCCCTGTAGGTGATCCCGTTCCTTCCGCATCCGCCTCTCGACCAACTCCTCGATGAACGCCGACCCATCCATCTCCTGCACCTCCTCCTCGGTGAAAAACTGCCACAGGTATTGACTGTCGAAGTGCCGCGTGGCGATGGCGACGGCCAACGCCAACAGGTCGTGCCGCTTCCGGGGGTCGGGCTCCGCCAGAATCAACGCCCGCTCCTCCTCCAACACCCGCTCCGGCTCATCCGGCAGCAAGAGCAGCAACAACGGGGCCAACTCCCGATACGTCCCGTCGCGAATCTCCTCCACGTAGTCCCACAACCGCAGCACCGGGTAACTGAACCGATTGACCACCTGCTCCCCCAGCGCGACCTCGTAGGCCTGGGGAAGCACGGCCTGACGCGGACGCAGGTAGAGTACCACCGTGAGCACCGGCAGCCCAAACTGCTCCGTCAACGTCCCGTGATAACTGCACAACCGCCGGGGCAGGTCGGCCTCGTGACGCAACTGAAACTCGATGTGCAGCAGATACTCCTGCCCCTCGTACTCCACACGATGCACGAAGTCCACCGGACGAATCGGCAGGGCGATCTCCACGTTCTCCACTCGCCCCAGCAACCGCACCTCCCGCCCCGGAAAGGCCAGCCGCAGCAGCACCTCCGTGTACTCGCGGGCGATGATCTTCAGCGTCTGGTCGAAGAGGTCGTGGATGGTCATTGCCCGCCTCACGCCGGCACCGGCTGGGACACGAGCGGACGCTGTGTGTCGGTTCGGGGTTGCTCGCTCAGCGACTGCTCCAACGCTTGCTCGAACGCCTCCAAGTCATCCGCCTGCACCAGCACGAGCAGCAGACGGCGCAACTGCTCCGTAGAAGCCACCCTCTTCAGACGCCGTTCGATCTTCAGATACCGCGCCGCCGGAGGGTTGAAACGGGCGGTTACCACGTCCAGGATGTGTTCATAGCCAGCCTGCCAGGCACTCTGCCGCGCTATCAGGGCTCGTTCTTGCTCTAGGCGGCTGTCTAGTTCCCT
>JALWUZ010000582.1 GCA_027079895.1 Anaerolineae bacterium | reverse complement strand
AGGAAGCCAGGAGTTCGCCCTTGCGGTACTTGACGCTCCCGTCATCGTTCAGGATGTCCACCTCGGCGAAACCGTTGATCTCGCGGGAGACCAGGTCGGTCAAGTCGGACGCGCCGTACTTGCCCTGTGGACTATCGTACCAGCCCTTCCAGCGCAGTTTGGTGATGGCGTCGGCGACCGGCCCGCCCTCGGCCTCGTACAAGTCAATGATCTTGAGCATCAACTCGTTGATGATCTCCAGATCCGGCTTGGCCTCGCCGGGCGGGTCCACCGCCTTCCACCGCCACTGACTCCAGCGGCCACTGTTGACGACGGAGCCCTCTTTCTCGTAAGAAGCCGCCGCCGGCAGCAGGAAGACCTCGGTCTGAATGTCGGCGGGGTTCACGTCGGGAGCCTGCCAGAAAGCCGCCGTCTCCGTCTCCCACAGGTCCACGGCTACCAGCCACTCCAACTTCTCCAACGCCTTGCGCTCGAAGTTGGCGTTGGGCCCGCCGACGGCCGGGTTCTGCCCCCAGCAGAACAACCCCTTGATCTCCCCCTTGTGCATCGCCTCGAAGAGGGAGATGTGGGAGTAGTTGGTGCCGGGGTTCAGTTTGGGCAGCCACTGATAGCCGAACTCGTTGTCGGCGGTGGCGTTGTCGCCGTACCAACTCTTGAGCAGACTGACGTAATACTTGGGGTAATTCTGCCACCAACTCGCGCTCTTGGGGTCGGCGGTCTGGAAGCCGGGCGTCACCCGGTCAAAGTGCGCCTGGAGATCCACGTCGGTCGCCACCGGCGGCTTGAGGTAGCCGGGGAGGATGTGGAACAGCAGGCAGTGGTCGGTGGAGCCCTGGACGTTGGACTCGCCGCGCAGAGCGTTGATACCGCCGCCGGCCACCCCGATGTTCCCCAGGAGGAGTTGGAGGATGGCGTAAGCGCGGATGTTCTGCGTGCCGTTGGTGTGCTGCGTGGTGCCCATCGCGTACATGATGGTGCCGGACTTGCCCACCGGCCCCGTCAGGCGGGCGTAAGTCTCGCAGATCTTCAGGTAGGTTTCCTTGTCCGTGCCGGTCGTGTTGCAGACGGTATCGGGGTCGTACCGCGAGTAGTGCTTCTTGAGCAGTTGGAAGACGCAGTTGGGGTCTTTGAGCGTCTTGTCCTTGAGCGGGACGCCGTTCTCGTCCGTCTGCCACTTCCAGGTGGACTTGTCGTACTTGCCGAAGTTGGGGTCATCCCCCGCCATGAACCCGGAGAACTTGCCGTCGAGATCCGTCGCCGTCTGGAAGTCGGGGTCAATGAGGAAAGCGGCGTTGGTGTACTCGACCAGGTAGGTCATGTTGTACTTGTCGGGGTTCTTCTCCATATCGTTCAGCACCCAGTTGATCATCCCGCCGAAGAAGGCGATGTCGGTGCCGGAACGCATGTGGGCGTAGATGTGGGCCTTCGATGAGGAGCGGGTAAAGCGCGGGTCAATGCTGATGAGGGTCGCGCCGTTCTCCTCGATGGCCTTCGTCACCCACTTGAAGGAGATCGGGTGGTTCTCGGCGGCGTTACTGCCGACGATGATGATGGCGTCGCTGTTTTGGATGTCGGCCCAGTGATTGGTCATCGCTCCTCTACCGAACGACTCTGCCAGAGCCGCAACAGTGGAGGAGTGTCATATACGTGCCTGGTGCTCGATGTACACCAGGCCCAGGGAGCGCATCGCCTTGACCAGCAGCGAGCACTCCTCGTTGTCGAGCGCAGCCCCGCCCAGAGAGGCGATCGCCTCCAAGCGGTTGACGGTGCGGCCTTCGCCGTCCGTCTCGATGAAATTGGCGTCGCGGGTCTCTTTGACGCGCTGCGCGATCTGCTCGATGGCCCAGTCCCATTCCACTTCTTCCCACTCCGACGCACCGGGACGGCGGTACATGGGTTTTTGCAACCGGCGGGGGTTGATCTCCCCATCCACCGTATGCAATTGGGCCATAGCCAGCCCCTTGCTGCACAGAGAGCCCCGATTGATGGGATGATCCGGGTCTCCCTCCAGGTTGACCACCTGGTCTCCCTCGGCGGCGACGATGGCTCCACACCCCACCGCGCAGTAACAGCAGATGGTAGGGGTCTCGCCGACCGCCTTGTGCAGCGGATAGCCGGACGCCAGGGCGACTGCCGAAAGACCTCCGGGCAGCATCAACCCTCCGGCGACGGCCCCCGAGAGTTTCAGGAATTCCCTTCGGCTGAGTTCCATATCCCAGCGTACCTCCTTTCTAATTTGTCCAGCAGACGTGAAAGGAAAGATGAAACTATACCTCGATTCTGATATGGATTAGATAGGGTACACCTCCTTTCTCCCAGTACCAGGGGAACGAAAACTCACACACGGGTGAACGTGTGCGCCACGGGGCGTGGCTGAGGAAGGCCTAAATCAAAAGAAGACCTGCCTCTGTCACGCAGAGGCGCGGCCTTCTTCAGGCGACCCTGTCACAAGGCGACGAGCACCACCAGCACTGACCGAATGACGAACAGGCCGTGCGCGTAGATAACGGGGTGCGGAACACAGAAATCGAGGACATGGCAAGCCGCCTTGCTCAGGTGACGATTTTATTATAATCACCATCGGGGAGATGTCAAGCAGTTTCACTCGCACTTGACAGATTGCCGGAGATGGTGTACCGTTGAGGCCGGAGGTGGAAATGCGCGACAACCCCTACGTCGGGCCGCGTCCCTATGAGCGGGCCGACCGGCACAACTTCTTCGGGCGGGAGCGAGAGGCGCGGGAACTGCGGGCCCTCATCGTCGCCGAGCGGGAGGTGCTCTTCTACGCCCAGTCCGGCGCGGGCAAGACCTCCTTGCTCAACGCGCGGGTCATCCCCGCGCTGGAGGAAAAGGGCTTCCTCGTCCTGCCGACGGCCCGCGTGGGCAGCGCACTGCCGCCGGAGGTGTCGCCGGAGGAGGTGGACAACGTCTTCATATTCAGCCTGCTCCTCTCGCTGGCCGGAGACGAGGCCGACCCCCGCCAACTGCTGGGCCACTCCCTGCGCTCCTTCCTGGACGAGCACTACCCCCCGGTGGAGGACGCGCCTCCACTGGTGTTGATCTGCGACCAGTTCGAGGAACTCTTCACCTCCCATCGGGAACGCTGGGAGGACACCGAAGGGTTTTTCCGCCAGATCCGGGAGGCCCTGGACGGCATCCCGCGCCTGGGGGTCGTCTTCGCTATGCGGGAGGACCGGGTGGCGGAGATGGATCCTTACATCTCGCTCTTCCCCCGGCGGCTGCGGGCCCGCTTCAGGATGGAGCGGCTGGGGGTGAAGGGGGCTCTGGCGGCGGTGAGCGGCCCGGCGCAGAACGCCGGCCGTCCCTTCGCCCCCGGCGTGGCGGAGCGGCTGGTGGACGACCTGCGCCGCGTCAAGGCTCAGGGAGATGAGGACTTCCTGGGGCCCTTCGTCGAGCCGGTGCAGTTGCAGGTCGTCTGTCACCGCCTGTGGGAGAACCTGCCGGAGGACGGGGAGCCGGTCATCCGCTGGGAGGCGGTCGAGCAGTACGGCGACATTGACCGCGCCCTGACCGACTTCTACGAGAGCGCGTTGCGGGCTGCGCTGGCGGCCTCCGACGTGGACGAGCGGACGCTGCGTCATTGGTTCGACCACCGGCTCATCACCCCGTTGGGGACGCGGGGGCTGGTGCTGCGCGGCCCGCACGAGACCGGCGGCCTGCCGAACGCAGCCGTGGACGCCCTGGAAGCACTTCACATCATCCGGGCGGACGCGCGGGCCGGGGCGCGGTGGTACGAACTCGCCCACGACCGGCTGGTGGACCCCATCCTGGCCGCCAACCACGCCTGGCGCGAGCGGCATCAAAGCCCCCTCTCCCTCGCCACCGCCGCCTGGCTGGCCGCCGGGAAAGACCCCCGTATGCTGCTTCGGGGGCAGCAGTTGAAAGAGGCCCTCGCCCTGGCCGAGACCCTCCCCGACCTGGGGGAGGCCGAGCGGGAGTTCCTGAAGCGCAGTCAGGCCGAGAGCAGCCGCCTCCAACGGCTCATCCTGCTGGGGACGACCGTCGCGGCCATCCTCCTCGCCCTGCTGACCGCCTGGGCGTTGGTCAGCGCACGGCAGGCGGCGACCGCCCGGCAACGGGCCGAGGAGGCTCGGGTGCAAGCCGAGGCGGCCAGCACCCTGGCCGTCTCCAACGCCCGCACCGCCCAGGCGGAGCGGGACAGCGCAATGACCGCCAGAGCCGCCCTCGCGGAGAACCTGGAGGCCAACCTGACGGCGCAGGCCCTGGGGAACACCGCCCCCTCGACCGTCACCCCGACGGCGACCCCGACT
>JALWUZ010000581.1 GCA_027079895.1 Anaerolineae bacterium | reverse complement strand
ACATCCTCTACGACAAAATGGGGGTCTACTACAACTTCTTCCAACCGGTGATGCATCTGGTGGACAAGGAAGTCCGCCACCAAGATGGTCGTACCCGTGTCATCCGTCGCTACGATGAAGCCGCTTCTCCTCTCGACCGCCTCTGCCGCACCGAAGCCGTTCTCCCTTCCCACCGTGACCGGCTGATGGCTCTCCGGGATTCCATCAACCCGCGAAAACTACGGCAAGAGATCTACGACGACATCGAGCGGCTCTTCTCCCTTCCCGGTGCGCAACCGGACCAGACCGAGAACGTTCACCTCACTTTGGGCCCTCAACGGCCTCGAGGTCCTTACGAACCACATCTAGTCTTCGACCGCACCGTCGTCGAACCTTACCGTCCGAAGTAAAGCCTCTGCCCGTTCCGACCGGGGAAGGCCTGTGTTGGGGGAGATCATCGTCAGCACAGGCCTTCTCCATAGTCCCGGCAGTGCCTTTGAGTGACTAACTTCGAAACCGCTGGCCTAGTCGCTGAAACAAGGATGGTAACATTTTCTCTTGACGGGGGGGGCTGGTCGTCGGTAACATTCTCTTTTGACGGATGCTTCCCGCCTCGGTAACATTATCTCCTGACTTGACACGCCCAGACTCAGAGCGTCCGTTTCTCCGCCACGGCCTCCTGCGCCAGGGCGATGAAGTCGTCCACGGACATCGCCCCCGGCACCTTCCCGTCCCGCAGCCGCAGGTTGACCTGCCCGGCCTTCTCCTCCCGGTCCCCGATGACGAGCATATAGGGCACTTTCTGCATCTGGGCGTCGCGGATCTTGGCCTGCATCCGGTCGCCGGAAGCGTTCACCTCGACTCGCAGCCCGGCGGCCCGCAACTGCTCCGCCACCGCGTCGGCGTATGCCAGGTGACGGTCGGCAATCGGGATGAGCACGGCCTGAACCGGCGCGAGCCAGACGGGGAACGCGCCGCCGTAATGCTCCACCAGGACGCCGAAGAACCGCTCCAGGCTGCCGAGCAGGGCCCGATGCACCATGTAGGGGCGGTGGGGGTTGCCGTCCTCGCCGGTGTAGGTCAGGTCGAACCGCTCCGGCAGGTTGAAGTCGAACTGAATCGTGGTGCATTGCCAGGCCCGCCCCAGGGCGTCCTTGATTTTGATGTCAATCTTGGGGCCGTAGAAGACCGCCTCCCCCTCCATCCGGGTGTAGGGCAGGTCGCGGGCCTCCAACGCCCGGACCAGCGAGCCCTCGGCCTGTTCCCACATCTCGTCCGCCCCGGCGTACTTCTCCGGGGTGCGGGGGTCGCGGACGGACAGTTCCACCTTGAATTGCTCGAAGCCGAAGCCACGCAAGAGGTTCAGGCTGAAGTCCAGCACGCGGAGGATTTCGTCCTCGATCTGCTCCGGGGTGCAGAAGATATGGGCGTCGTCCTGGGTGAAGCCGCGCACGCGCAGCAGCCCGTGCAGGACGCCGCTCCGCTCGTACCGATAGACGGTGCCCAACTCCGCCCAGCGCAGCGGCAGGTCACGGTAGGAGCGACGGCGCGATTTGTAGATCAGGATGTGGAAAGGGCAGTTCATCGGCTTGATGTAGTAGTCCTGTCCGTCCACGTCCATCGGGGAGTACATGCCGTCCCGATAGAAATCGAGGTGGCCGGAGGTCTCCCACAGTTGCGCCCGCCCGATGTGAGGGGTGAAGATGATGTCGTAGCCGCCATCGAGGTGCAGTTTGCGCCAGTAGTCCTCGATGATGACCCGGATACGTCCCCCTTTGGGATGCCAGTAGGCCAGCCCCGCGCCTCCCTCCTCGTGGAAACTGAGCAGGTCGAGTTCCTTGACCAGCCGCCGATGGTCCCGCTTCTCGACCTCCTCCCGCCAGGCCAGGAACTCCTGCAACTCCTCAGGGGTCTCCCAGGCGGTGCCGTAGATGCGCTGCAACATCGGACGCCGTTCGTCGCCGCGCCAGTAGGCCCCGGCCACGCTGAGCAGTTTGATGGCGTCGGGGTTGATCTCCCGCTCGTTCTGGACGTGGGGCCCGCGGCAGAGGTCCACGAAGTCGCCGTTGCGGTAGATGGAGAGCACCGGGGCCTCGTCCAGCGGCTCGCCGTACTCGTCGGTGCCGGAGGAGAGGATGCCGTCAATCAGTTCCAACTTGTAGGGTTGGTCAGCGAAAATGCGGCGGGCCTCCTCTGCGCTCACCTCCTGGTAGACGAAATCGTGCCCCTCGGCGACGATCTCCTTCATCCGGGCCTCGATCTCCGCCAAATCCTCCGGGGTCAGGGGACGGGGGAGGTCGAAGTCGTAGTAAAAACCGTTCTCGATGGGGGGGCCGATGGCGATCTTGGCGTCGGGGAACTTCTCCAAGACGGCCTCGGCCATCACGTGCGCCGTCGAGTGGCGCAAGCGGTACAGATGACTTTCCTTGTAGTTATCCTGCGCGCTCATTTTCTCCTCCTGTGCTCCAAAAAATAACCCCCCGCACCCTGGGGCGCGGGGGGATGTCCCACGTGGTTCCACCCAAGTTCCACAACCGGCGGGCCGGTGATGGCACTCTGCGGCGATAACGGGCCGAGCCGGGACGCCATACTCTCGTTCTCTCGCTCTCGTCGGACGATTTGAGGCGTCCGCTCCCAGGTGGTTTTCCCGTCCGTCCGGTGAAGAGGGTTTCCAGCCGATGGCCCTCTCTCTCTGGCACCTTCGCTGGCCGGTACTCGTCCTGGTCAACGCTTTGGGGTATTCGGATAGCGGCATTATACCGCAAATCGCCGAATCAGCAACTCCTCGATCGCCCCCCACGAGGCTCTGGACGATAGATCCATGCTCACCGGGGCGACCGAAACGACCCGATCCACGGCCAGGGCGTAGATGTCGGAGTCCGGCTCCGTCCGTTCGGGGTGCGGCAGGCGGTCGTAATCCAGCCGTTCGCTGCGTCTCCGCTCCCCCGGCTGCGGGGGGATGGTGACGAAGTAGGCGGAGCGCGAGACCCGCGTCAGCCGCCAGGGAGTCTCCGGCGTGGCGTCGTCGGGTACGTCCACCTTGAGCACGTCCACGTCGAAGGGGAGCGCGTTCCGCAACAGCAGCCGCGCGAAGAGATGGGTGAAATGGGCCGCAGCGGTGAAATCAATCTCATCGGAGGGGTTGGTGTGAGTCTCCTTGGGGGTTTGCAGGGAGACGGCCAGCGCGGGGATGCCGTAGGCGGCGCCCTGCAAGGCCGCCCCGATGGTGCCGGAGATGGTCACATCGGTGCCCAGGTTCTCGCCGTAGTTGATGCCGGAGATGAGCAGCGACGGACGGCGCGGAGCCAGGCGATGCACGGCGTGAATCACGACCGCCGCCGGCGAGCCGTCCACCTGGTAGGCGGTGCCGTCCCAGTCGAGGGAACGAGGTGTGGCCTGCCCCGTCGTCCCGGCCGGGAGACTGCGGCCCGCGCCCGACCATTGCCGGTCGGGGGCGACGATGAGGACTTCCCCCAGGTCGGCGACGGCCCGCGCCGCCGCCCGCAGGCCCGGAGAGGTGATGCCGTCGTCGTTGGTGACGAGGATGAGTGGAACATCAGGCTGCATATCGCTTGCTCCTTTGTTCGCCAGCGCGTTCAAGGGCGCGGGTCGGCGGCGATCACCACCGGCACCGGCGACTGGGAATCAACTGCCACCAGGGACGCGCCGTCGTCGCCCCGCAGCCACATCCCGGAGGAGGTGCCGCCGTCCAGGTTGAGGGCTATGTCCACCTCCAGGTCGGAGTCGGTGAGGAAGGCAGCCAGTTGATGGAGGCTCAGGTAGCCGCGCGGCGCGACGATGAACAGAATCCGTCCCGCCCCGTCCTGGGCGACGACGGTGCGCCGGGCCGGGCTGCCATCGTCGGCGTCGGCGGGGAAGCCCAGCACTCCGCCGGGCTTGACCAGCACAGGGAAGGACTGAACCGCCTCCTGCAACGGCTCGTCGGGGTCGTAGGGGCGGGCGGCCAGGTAGCGCACGCTGACCTCCCCGGCGGCGGTGACGGCGAACATCCCGGCGAAGGAGCCGTAGGACGCGCCCCAGACTTCCCCATCGCTGACCACCAGCCCGACCGCCTCGTACTCCGGGGAGAAGTACCCCCCGTTGACGACGAGGAGCGTCCGCAGCGTCCCGGCCCAGGTGCTCACCGGGTGGGGGTTGCCGGGGTCGTAGAGGACGCGGAAGCGCACTTGGGACGGGTCGAGCCGCACGATGTGGAGCCGCTCGGCGACGGCCCCGGTCTCGACGCGGAGCAGCCGCCACTCGACGCCCGGCCTCACCGTCCGCCAGCCGGTGTCCGGCGGTTCCGGCGTGGGAG
>JALWUZ010000580.1 GCA_027079895.1 Anaerolineae bacterium | reverse complement strand
GTATTCGGGAGCCCCAACAACGTCTACGGCTGCGGGTTCATTGACGCCGGGGCCGCCGTCCGGGCCGCGCTTGGGAGGTGACGATGGAGTCCGTAAAACGCATCCCTTACGGCATCGCCGACTACCGGCGTATGCGTGAGGACGGGATGTACTACGTGGACAAGACCGCTTTCATCCCGCTGGTCGAGGCCGCTCCGTACTACCTGTTCCTCATCCGCCCGCGCCGTTTCGGCAAGACACTCTGGCTCTCCGTACTCGAACACTACTACGACATCAACCGCGCGGAGGAGTTCGCGGCCCTCTTCGGCGACACCTACATCGGGCAACACCCCACGCCGGAGCGCAACTCCTACCTGGTGTTGAGGTTCGACTTCTCACAGGTGAACCCCGACGTCCGCTTCGTCCAAGAGTCCTTCGAGGGGTACGGACACGATGTCATATCCGACTTCCTGGACCGGTACGGGCGATTTTTCGACGCCGAGGAGCGGGCCAACGTGCTTGCCCTGCCCACAGTAGCCCGTAAACTGAGGACGGTGCTCACCTACGCCCGACGGCATGGCCTGAAAACCTACCTGCTGATTGACGAGTACGATCACTTCGCCAACATCATCCTGTCCACTGTCGGGCAGGAAGCCTACCACGATTTGACCCACGGGGCCGGTTTCTTCCGCTTCTTCTTCAACGTCCTCAAAGGGGCCACCGGCACCGGCGGCCTGGCGCGTATGTTCATCACCGGCGTCTCGCCGGTCACGATGGACGACGTGACCAGCGGCTTCAACATCGGCACCAACATCAGCCTCGACGCCCGCTTCAACGGCCTCCTCGGCTTCAGCGAGCGAGAGGTTATGGCGTTACTCTCATACTACCGCGACGCCGGGCTGCTCTCCCTGGACGTGGACTACTGCCTGGACACCATGCACTCCTGGTACGACGGCTACCGCTTTTCCGGCCGTGCGGATGAGCGGGTCTTCAACCCCGATATGGTGTTCTACTTCCTGCTGAACGCCCAGGGGCGCGACTCCCTCCCCGCGCGCCTGATAGATGACAACATCCGCATAGACTACGGCAAACTCCGCCACCTGATGCTCGTCGGGCGGCAACTG
>JALWUZ010000579.1 GCA_027079895.1 Anaerolineae bacterium | reverse complement strand
GGATTCCACCGCCGTGCTGGACGGCTTCACCATCACCGCCGGGCAAGCCAATGGACCATCCTGGCCCGACTATGCCGGCGGTGGAATGTACAACGATGCCGGCAGCCCCACGCTGACCAACGTCACCTTCTCCGCCAACTTGGCCTCCGACTACGGCGGTGGAATGTACAACCGTAACAGCAGCCCCGCACTGACGGATGTCACCTTCTCTGGCAATTCGTCCGGCGGCAACATCTACCACGGCGGTGGCGGCGGGATGTATAACTACAACAGCAGCCCCGCGCTAACGGATGTCACCTTCTCCACCAATTCGGCCACATCCGGTAATGGCGGCGGGATGCACAACGACAATAGCAGCCCCGCGCTGACCAATGTCGCCTTCTCCGGCAATTCGGCCTCCAGAGGCGGCGGGATGTACAATGGATACCACAGTAGCCCCGCGCTGACCAATGTTACCTTCTCCGGCAATTCGGCCTCCAACCGCGGCGGCGGGATGTATAACGGCGGCAGCAGCCCCGCGCTGACCAATGTCACCTTCTCCGGGAATTCGGCCTACAGCGGCGGCGGGATATACAACTACGACTCCAGCAGTCCTGCGCTGACGAACGTCATCATCGCCAACAGCGCCTCCGGCGGGGATTGCATCAACGGAGTCGCCGGTTCCGTTGATGCCGGTTCTGCCAACAACCTGATCGAAGACAGCGCCCACGCCTGCGGTCTAATAAACGGCACAGATGGCAACATCATCGGTTCTGACCCCAACCTGGGACCGCTGACCGACTACGGCGGCCCCGGCAAACAAGTCTTTTCCCTGCTGGCCGGCTCGCCCGCGGTGGACGCAGGGACTAACACAGGCTGCCCGACGACCGACCAGCGCGGCGCCCCCCGGCCCGCCGCCACGGCCCGCCACATCCGCGCCTACGAACTCGCTTCCACCCTGCCCAAACATCCCACCAACGCCGCGCCGCCGCCCCCGCTTCGAACATGGGAGCATTACCGGGAGGAGGCCATCGCAAGGATATGCGATTTTCTGGAACAACGCCCGGAAACCCAACATGTCCAACGCACTGACGCTATCCCCGGCTACCAGAAACGGGGCGTAGACA
>JALWUZ010000578.1 GCA_027079895.1 Anaerolineae bacterium | reverse complement strand
TTGATTTCGTCAATGTGTCGCAGCCCATTCGATCCGTTCGAGGATACTGAAAGAACTGCCCCCGACGGTGGTCGCAAGCAGATAAGCCTGTCGCAGCCCATTCGATCCGTTCGAGGATACTGAAAGGTTGATTAGCGCGTCTGGCTCGCAGTGGTAATGTGCTGGTCGCAGCCCATTCGATCCGTTCGAGGATACTGAAAGTGACGTTTCAGCAATCGTTCGTATTCCCGCTCGCTGTCGCAGCCCATTCGATCCGTTCGAGGATACTGAAAGATGAAATCCTCCAGCGTCAGAAAGTGGATCTCGTTCGTCGCAGCCCATTCGATCCGTTCGAGGATACTGAAAGCATGGCGTGGATTGTAGTGTCGTTTGCCGGATAGCGAGTCGCAGCCCATTCGATCCGTTCGAGGATACTGAAAGGGGACGCGCTCGACCGCGCAGTCCAGGAGTTTGGCAGCCCATTCGATCCGTTCGAGGATACTGAAAGGCCGCTCCGACTTGGTGGGCTTGGGGAACGGCATCGTCGCAGCCCATTCGATCCGTTCGAGGATACTGAAAGGTTGGTCGGTGCGGTATAGCACGCTCATGGCGGAGGCGGTCGCAGCCCATTCGATCCGTTCGAGGATACTGAAAGACTCACGTAGACCACCGCTATGCTCAGGCTCTTGCTCGTCGCAGCCCATTCGATCCGTTCGAGGATACTGAAAGTCGGCGCAGCGGATACGGGCGTGTAGGACGGCTCACGGTCGCAGCCCATTCGATCCGTTCGAGGATACTGAAAGACGATGCCACCGCCACACCGCGCCCCACTTTTACCCGTCGCAGCCCATTCGATCCGTTCGAGGATACTGAAAGCTCTATTTCGGCGGTGCCCACTCTCCGGCGTGAGCCGAACTTCAGTCGCAGCCCATTCGATCCGTTCGAGTATACTGAAAGGGTTGCGTCAATGCGGCTTTATGAGGTAGACGCGGCGGTCGCAGCCCATTCGATCCGTTCGAGGATACTGAAAGAGACGCGGTAGATCATCTCCGCCTCATGGCGGGGGGTCGCAGCCCATTCGATCCGTTCGAGGATACTGAAAGGCTGGACAAGGCGGACGGCGAGGGCCGCGCGATGAGTCGCAGCCCATTCGATCCGTTCGAGGATACTGAAAGATGCCCACCACTCAACCTCGCCGGTGGCGAAGTTGAGTCGCAGCCCATTCGATCCGTTCGAGGATACTGAAAGGTAAACACCAGCAGGGCCACCGTCATAATGCGAACTGTCGCAGCCCATTCGATCCGTTCGAGGATACTGAAAGCATCCTAACGCCAGGCTGCGATTGCCAGACGCCGTGTGTCGCAGCCCATTCGATCCGTTCGAGGATACTGAAAGGCCGGTTCGGTGTGCCAGCTGTCTTTTAACATTTCGGTCGCAGCCCATTCGATCCGTTCGAGGATACTGAAAGGGGCGTCCGGTATGGCTACCTGGAGCCTGCTCCGCTGTCGCAGCCCATTCGATCCGTTCGAGGATACTGAAAGCCACTGTCGCCAGACAAATCCAGGTCAACCACGGACGTCGCAGCCCATTCGATCCGTTCGAGGATACTGAAAGACCAACCCAGACCCCCCAGGAGGTACCGATGCCCCTCGTCGCAGCCCATTCGATCCGTTCGAGGATACTGAAAGGGCACTGTGAGACCGAGAAGCGAGAAAGACTCAAAGGTCGCAGCCCATTCGATCCGTTCGAGGATACTGAAAGAGGCTCAACCACCGTTGCTCACTTGCCAGATAGTCGGTCGCAGCCCATTCGATCCGTTCGAGGATACTGAAAGCCGCATTACGTCGTTCTTGGCCTTGCGCACTCTCAGCCGTCGCAGCCCATTCGATCCGTTCGAGGATACTGAAAGCAAATGCCTGCACCAACTCCGGCGCGATCACACCGTTGTCGCAGCCCATTCGATCCGTTCGAGGATACTGAAAGAGCGGGGGTGGGATGATTTTGGCGTCATTGCCCACGTCGCAGCCCATTCGATCCGTTCGAGGATACTGAAAGAGGCGAAGCGGGTCTTGATGACCGCCACCTCGATGGGTCGCAGCCCATTCGATCCGTTCGAGGATACTGAAAGCGGCCTACGCCTTCTGGATGACGGTGCAATCCGGCGGTCGCAGCCCATTCGATCCGTTCGAGGATACTGAAAGGTACTCCGACTTGGACAGGGTGCGGTCGCCTTACAGCAGTCGCAGCCCATTCGATCCGTTCGAGGATACTGAAAGTCCCGCGCTGTCTGGATGTCTGGCGGCCGGAGGGGGGGCGCAGCCCATTCGATCCGTTCGAGGATACTGAAAGCCGGGGCAGCGCGGCAGAAGGGCTCCACATGATATGGGTCGCAGCCCATTCGATCCGTTCGAGGATACTGAAAGTAGAGCTTGCTCGAGAGGAAGGCCGCAGGCGCACCAGTCGCAGCCCATTCGATCCGTTCGAGGATACTGAAAGACGTGAACAGGTTGCGCGGCAGGGTGCTGCCACCCGTCGCAGCCCATTCGATCCGTTCGAGGATACTGAAAGGCTCTCTATCGAGACCGGCATCCGCTGACAGGGGGAGTCGCAGCCCATTCGATCCGTTCGAGGATACTGAAAGCTGCGCGGCGAAGCTCGGCGGCTTCGCGCTGCAAGCGCGTCGCAGCCCATTCGATCCGTTCGAGGATACTGAAAGGTAGGAGGTGATGACGCATGGACGCCATCCGGGTGTCGCAGCCCATTCGATCCGTTCGAGGATACTGAAAGCTGGTGAGCACTCGTCGTACAAGCCATTCGTGGATCACAGTCGCAGCCCATTCGATCCGTTCGAGGATACTGAAAGGGTTGCAGAGTCCCCTCCCCCATAGGTGGCGCGGTGTCGCAGCCCATTCGATCCGTTCGAGGATACTGAAAGACGACGTGAAGGCTATCCTGGACGGCTATCGCAAGGGTCGCAGCCCATTCGATCCGTTCGAGGATACTGAAAGGGCTCAATGAGGTTGTGCGTGACGGCTTCACCTGGCACGTCGCAGCCCATTCGATCCGTTCGAGGATACTGAAAGGTAATGCTATACTTTTCTCCTCCACGCGGGGCATTATAGTCGCAGCCCATTCGATCCGTTCGAGGATACTGAAAGTAACGTCCCACTGCTCTCTACGTTGTGAGGTCTGGGGTCGCAGCCCATTCGATCCGTTCGAGGATACTGAAAGACTCATGGAGTTCGTTGTACAACTCCTGGTAGTGGAGTCGCAGCCCATTCGATCCGTTCGAGGATACTGAAAGTTCGTTCCCTCCTTCGTAGATTGTGATCTCCGGGAGTCGCAGCCCATTCGATCCGTTCGAGGATACTGAAAGTTGCGCTTTTGGCGAACGGCGGTAAGACGGGGTTCTGGTCGCAGCCCATTCGATCCGTTCGAGGATACTGAAAGACAGCTATTGGATCGCTTGCCGCTAGGCGTTGTACGTGTCGCAGCCCATTCGATCCGTTCGAGGATACTGAAAGATTGTTGCTCGCTGCTCATTGCGCCGTTGAGGAAGTGTCGCAGCCCATTCGATCCGTTCGAGGATACTGAAAGTCCTTTTGGCCTCCGAATCGTATCATCCAGGTTTTGAGTCGCAGCCCATTCGATCCGTTCGAGGATACTGAAAGAAAAAGCAACGGCAAAATGCCCATACTTCACGACTCCGTCGCAGCCCATTCGATCCGTTCGAGGATACTGAAAGGCGTGCTCTCGCACGTCTGCTGGCAGGAACGCAACAGTCGCAGCCCATTCGATCCGTTCGAGGATACTGAAAGCGCAGTAGGGATTCTTGGATAGCCCTAACGTAACGATTGTGCAACTAGCGGTCGGACCGTTCATATCTGCGAAAGAACGCAACTTTTGAACAGGGGCAGGCTCAGTTGGATCGGTGCTGTGCCCCGGATGAGCAACTCTGTGCCGGCAAAGGCACTTGTGTCGGTGAACCTTAACAAACAGCCTCCGGACTGCCAAATCACCCACGCCGAGGTGTTCGCGGCGACGCGCACCATCTGCTTGACGCTGGGCCGCGGGCGGTTGAAGGGGGCCGGGGCAGTGGGGTTAGTTTCGTGAAGCCAGGCGGCGGCCCACCGGACGAAGTTGGCGGCGAAGGCGGCAAAGGCTTCCTGAATCTCCAGCCCGGCGGCGGAGCGCACCTTCAGGTGATGCATCTGGAAGACGTTTTTGCCCTCCTTGATGCCCGCCTCAATAGTCTGGCGACCATTGTAGAAAGCGAACCCTCCTCTAGGTTCTCCGTTACCGGCTCCTCCCCGTAGTGGAGCAGGGTGCTGTAC